>JABSRK010000189.1 GCA_013213915.1 Planctomycetota bacterium | reverse complement strand
CGACGAGGCGAGCTTCGACGGCATCGTGCTGGTCGACTGCCAGCCCGACTACGGTTTCTTGCCGGAGGAAGGGTTGCCGGTGCTGGGCGTCATCGATCATCACCCCCTGTCGACGGCGTCGAGTGGCATACCCTATGTGGACGTCCGTCCGGCCTACGGCGCGACGTCGACCATCCTGACCGAGTACTTTCAGGAGGCCGGGCTCGAGCCCACGTCGGATATCGCGACCGCGCTGTTCTACGGGCTGAAGACGGACACCAACGATCTGTCCCGTCGCACCGGTTCGTGGGACGTGGCGGCATACGATTGGCTCCTCCCGCGCATCGACCGGCAGGCGCTCGCGCGTATCGAGACGCCGTCCTTGTCACGCGATTACTTCGAGTGCTTCGCCGCTGCCGTTGGCCGGGCGCACACCTACAACAACGCTGTCATGACTGAGATCGGTCGCATGCCGTACTCGGACATGGTGGCAGAGGTGGCGGACCGGCTCATACGGCTCGAGGCAATGGAGTGGTCGGTGTGCTTCGGCATGCACGGGCAGCGCATCTATCTCAGCGTCCGTACATCGCACCCGACGCGCGACGCCGGCGAACTGGTCAAGGCTGTCCTCCGCGACGACGGAGTGGGCGGCGGGCACGACACGATGGCAGCAGGCCGTGTCCAACTCATCGACGACTCGGACGAGACCTATATTCGTATCGTCACCGACCTCTGGGATCGGTTTCTTGCGGCGCTTGGTGCGGACCCTGGTTGTGGCCGCGCGCTCGTCGCTGATGGCGGCTACGAGGCGCGCATTCGTCCGTCGGACGACTGAGCTTCCGCGGGAGCATTCCGGCGGCGTCAATCTGCGGATACCATGGCGGCCGCCATGTATCTGACGCCACAGGGAACCGGCTGGATAGAGGTTATCTGCGGGAGCATGTTCTCCGGCAAGACCGAGGAGCTCATCCGCCGCCTGCGTCGGGCGCGGATCGCGCAGCAGAACGTGCGCATCTTCAAACCGGCCATTGATCGTCGTTACGACGAAGGGGACATCGTCTCCCATTCGGATCAGCGGATCCCCTCGCGGGTCGTCGGCCGGGCGGAGGAGATCCTCGATCACTGCCCGCTCTCCGTGCAGGTCGTGGGCATCGACGAGGCGCAGTTCTTCGAGCCCCAACTGGTTGAGATCTGTCGTGAACTCGCGCGTCGCGGTATCCGGGTGATCGTCGCCGGACTCGAACAGGACTATCGGGCTGAACCGTTCGACACGATCCAGGCGTTGGTCGTGGAGGCCGAGTACGTCACCAAGAGCCTCGCCATCTGCGTCATTTGCGGAAACCCCGCCGTGCGCAACCAGCGGCTGACCAAGAAGGGCGGGCAGATCGTCGTCGGGGGATCGGACACCTACGAAGCGCGGTGCCGCCGCTGCTTCCGCCCCGGCGAGGATGAGCCGGAGCTCTTCGAGGGGGAGGCCGGGGACACGAAGTGACGCCCCGTGTCCTGGTCATCGCCGGGTCGGACCCGCTCGCGTACTCCGGGCTACGGGCAGATTTGCGCCACCTCGATACCCTCCGCTGCCGGGGCGCCGGCGTCGTCACGGCGTGGACGGTGCAGACAGTTGACCGGCTCCTGGAGGTGCGTCCGGTGGACGTCGCGTCGGTGCGGGACGGCATCGCCGCCGCGCGCGCGGCCGGCCCCGTCGATGCGGTGAAGGTCGGCATGCTGCATCGGGCGGAGGTCGTTGATGCAGTTGGCGACGCCCTGGCCGATGTGGCGGGGCCGATCATCGTCGATCCCGTGATCGATGCCGGCGGTGGAGGGGTGCTACTCGACGAAGCTGGCCGCGACGCGTTGCGTACTCGCCTGCTGCCCCTCGCGACGCTGGTCGCGCCCAACCTCCCGGAATTGCGCGCGCTCGGGCCATCCGCGGAGGATCTGCTGGTGCTCGGCGCCGAAGCGGTGCTCGTCACCGGTGGCCACGGTGAGCCGTCCGAACTCGTGGATGTCCTCGTCACGGCGGACGGGGTGCGACCGTTCGAAGGGCGCCGGGTTCACGGTGTCGCACCGCGGGGCACGGGATGCGCCCTCACGACGGCGATCGCGGCGTTGCTGGCTCGGGGGGGCAGCCTTGGGTCTTCGGTCGAGAGCGCGATCCGGTCCGTGCGCGCCGCCGTCGCGGCCTGCGCCGCGCGCGGCACCCGCTTGCTCGTGCTCGACTGATCAGACCCGGCCGGCCTGCCCGGTGAGCAACAGGAGGAGTCCGTAAGCCGCCAGCAATACGGCGCCTTCCCACCGGGAGATCTTCGGGCCGATGCGCATGACCGGGAACAGGAGGACCGTCAGCCCGAGCATGAGCCAGATGAGCCGGTCCTTCTCGAGGGGGCCGATCGACATCCCGTCGGGGTTCATGAGCGCGGCGGGGCCTAGGACGAACAGCAGATTGAACACGTTCGACCCGAGAACGTTGCCGATCGCGATGCCATGGTGTCCGCGCACCGCAGCGACGAGGGTGGTTGCGACCTCCGGTAGCGACGTGCCCACCGCGACGATGGTTGCGCCAACGGCCGCCTTGCTGAAGCCGAGCCCGTCGGCGATCACGGTGGCACCGTGGACCACCAGTTCCGACCCGCCGATGAGCATCGCCAGACCGACACCGACCAACAGAAACGCAGGGCCGAGCGATCCGGTCGGCTCGGACGTCGCTTCGCCGGCGGAGTCCCTGCCGCGATGCGCGCGTAGGGCGTAGAGCGCAAGGAACCCGACGAAGCCGAGGAGCAGGCAGACACCCTCCGTGTGCGTGATCGTGTCGTCCAGGGCGATCAAGGGGATGGCGAGAGTCGCGATCACGGCGACGGGGTACTCCAGCCGCAGGACGCCGCGGTCGATGGGAATCGGTCTCACCAGCGCGGCGCCGCCAAGTACAAGTCCGATGTTCGCGATGTTCGATCCGACGAGATTGCCGATGGCGAGGCCAGGTTCATCGTGCAGGCTGGCGACGAGAGACACGAGGAATTCCGGAGCGGACGTGCCGAACGCGACGATCGTCGCGCCGATCGTGAGGGGGCGCATCCCCAGTCGGAACCCGATCTTCGAAGCCGCTCGCACCAACATCTCCGCGCCCACGATGAGGAGCGCGAAGCCGCCGCCGAGCACCAGCACCGCCTGCATGGTGTCCATCCGTCGGGAGAGACTACACGCTGCGCGGAGACCGGGGGTCGACTCAACCGTGCCTTGTGCGGCCGCGTGAGGCCGTGATAGCGTGCCGGGCGTTGCTCGGACGCCCACCGGCGCCCTCCCACGCCGGCGGCTTACACAACCTTGTTCGCGACCTGACGGAGCCCTGCCATGCCTCGGATCGGCGTCATCCTCGCCGGATGCGGATTCCTTGACGGGTCGGAGATTCACGAGGCCGTCTTGACGCTCTACCACCTGGACCGGCACGGCGCGGGGGTGGCGTGCTTTGCGCCTGACCGCGACCAGTTACACGTGGTTGATCACGGGACGGGCGATCCGATCAACGAGGTGCGCAATGTTCGGGCCGAGGCGGCGCGGATCGCACGCGGTCCGGTTGACGATCTGGCCGAAGCGAGCGCCGACGCGCTGGACGCGCTTGTCATCCCCGGAGGGTTCGGCGTCGCCAAGAATCTCTCCGATTTCGCGTTGAAGGGACCCGAATGCGACGTGAATCCGGATCTCGTCCGACTCGTCGGCGAGGTGGTCGCGGCCCGCAAGCCGGTGGTCGCCATCTGCATCGCGCCGGCGATCCTGGCTGCGATCCTGAAGCGCCACGGTGTCTCGGGCGCCACGCTCACCATCGGTGACGATGCGGACACCGCGGGCGCGATCCATGCGCTCGGCCAGTCGCATCAGGTCTGCGCGGTGGAGGAGATCTCGGTCGACGAGGCGAATCGCATCGTCTGCACGCCGGCCTACATGCTGGGCCCCGGTCCGGCTGGGGTCAGCGAGGGAATCGGCAGGGCGATCGACCAGTTGATGGCCTGGCTCTGACGGAGAGCGCGGGCTGAACCCCGCGCCCCTTCCGCTGTCCAAGGCAAGCGTTTGTCAGAGGTCGTTCGCCGCCTCCTTCTTCTTGTCCTTCCCTTCCAGGGCGTCCTTCACGCGCTTGGAGAGGTCCTTTAGGTGACGTGAGGTCATCTCGTCTGCCGACGCCTTCTCGCGGGCCTGCTCGAGGGTCGCGGCGATGCGTTCGAGCTCGCCGCGGGTGAGCGCCGGGAGGTCACTCGACGCGTCCGTCTTGTCGATCTCACCGGCGAGCACCTCCACGTGAGCGCGCTGGAGGTTACGGCGGTAGAGGTCGATCTTGATGGGCGTCTGGTCGCATTCCGCCCAGATGGCTTTATGGACGTCCGCGAGCATCTCGTGGGCGGGGTACGCCTCGTCGCCCGCCATCGCGGCGTGCTCGGCCATGCGCTTGACGCGACGCTCGTTGACGAGGGAACGGAGCAGCCGGCGTTGTCCCGACAGGACCCGGTCCGCGGCGCCGTTGGGTTCGAGACGCCACAGGATGTCCGGGTCCAGTAGCTCCTTCGGCGTCCGGAACGCGTGTTGGTTGAGGAACTCCACAGCCTCTTTCTGGCGCGCACGGTTCACGGGGTGGAAGACGCGGTCCGCATCTCCGAAGCGGAGGTTCTTCTTCACCATGCCACCGACGAGGTTTGCCACGTGCCCCAACTCCCGGTTGCGCTGGTTGATCACCTGTTCGTACATGTTGCGCAACAATTCGTAGTCCTCGCCGGGCTTGCACGTTGCCTTCACCAGGTAGCCGGCCACGCGGCGTAAGTTGCGTAATCCGAGCATGGTCGCGCGGATCGGGTCGGCCCCCAGATCTTCGGTCTGCTGGGACGGGTCCTCGGCGGCATTGGGAGATCCGAATCGCAGCTTGGGATCGTCGAGCTGGCCGGCGACCAGGGCCCGCTGCCCCTCCTGCTCGGCCTTCTTGTCCCTGAATTGCTTGTAGCCCCACTGCACAGCGAAGAAGTCGTAGGGGCCGATGGTCGGGATTGTCGCGGCGCCATCGCCCGGTTGGGCGACGTAGTTGAAGCGCCCGTAGTCCATGATCGACGCTTCTGTGCCCCATCGCTTGGTCCATTCGGGATCGCGGAGCTGCTCGATGGTGTAGCTGTTCGACGCCTTCATGTTGTGCGGGAATCCGAGTGAATGCCCGACCTCGTGCGCGACGACGTAGGCGAGGAGTTCGCCCATGAGATCGTCCGGCAACGGGAGCTGCCGCGCGCGCTCGTCACTCGGCGATGCCTGGACGAAGTACCAGTCACGGCAGAGCTTGAGCACGTTGTGGTACATGATGATGTCGGCTTCCAAGATCTCGCCGGTGCGCGGGTCGTGGACATGGGGGCCCATGGCGTTCTCGATGGTCGATGGCAACCACCGAATGGCCGAGACGCGCGCGTCCTCGGCGTCCCAATGCGGGTTTTCGGCTTCGCTGGGTGGTTCCTTTGCGATGATGGCGTTGCGGAACCCGGCGCTCTCGAAGGCGGGCTGCCACATCTCGATGCCCTTCTTCACCCACTTGCGCCACTTCTGCGGCACCCCGCGGCCCACGTAGAACACGATGGGCTTCTTGGGCTCGGAGACCTCGGCGTCGGGGTCCTTCTTCTCGAGCCTCCAGCGGGTGATGTACTTGATGCGTTCCACCTCGTGCTCGCCGGACCCGTACTCCTCGAAGCCGACGTTGAAGAAACCCACTCGGTCATCGTGCTCGCGGGTCGTCATCGGAATGTCCGGCAGCTTCACCATGCTGTGATGCAGCAAGACCGTCACTGCACCCTGGCTCGGGTCGCGGCGCGCGCTGCGCCCTCCGCGTCGGCGTGGGGTCGGGGTACGGCGGCTGCTGCCGCGATCGGCGCTGCCGCCCGACAGCTTGTAGGTGACGGTGACCTTAGATTCGATGTTCGCGGGGAAGGCCCGTACGCTCTCGACGAACGTCCGCTTCTTGTCGGCGGACGACGCGTTGAGGCGTCGTTTCGCACTGAACTCGGGGAGGTCGCCTTCGTAAAGCGTGGAGATCTCGATAACCGCGCCCTTGTCCTTGCCCCAGGCCTTCACCGGGAAGCTGGCGATGATGGGTTCCAGTGACGTGGCGGCGACGGCACGACCCACCGAGTCGCTGGTGCCTGAGCGAATGCCGAACTTCACATCCCTCAGGAGGATGTTCTCCCCCTTCAGTTCCCATCGAACGACGCGATTGCCGACTGAGGTCCCGCCGTAGCCGTG
The DNA here is from genome assembly GCA_013213915.1 of Planctomycetota bacterium. GTDB lineage: Bacteria > Planctomycetota. The sequence continues at coordinate 1,094 of JABSRK010000189.1, read as the reverse complement.
ACCCGACTGGGTCTTCGCGATTTGTGTGACCCACAGGAAGGGCTTGCCGAACTCGGCAGCCGGGATCTCGTAGTACAGCTTGTCCTTGACACGGTGAAACGAGAAGACACCGGCGTCGCTCTGTGCGTCTTCGGTGATCAACTCGTCATACGGCTTGATCTTGTCGCGGTCGCGTCCGGTGTTTCGTTCACTGCGGTCCTTGCCGTCGCGGTCGCCGGGCTGGGCGTGGACGGGTGCAACGAGGATAGCCATCAGGACGACGAGCAGATGTCGGCTCAGGGACATTGTTTGATCTCTGGGTAATGGGGGAGCGTGCAGGGACCGGGGATTGTATCGGGAACGCGGAGGCCAGGACGCGCCTAGGACAGCGACAGCATGCGGTCGAGGGCTACCAGGGCGTGCCGGCGCGTCTCGGGGTCGACCGAAATCCGGTTCACCACGCGGTCTTCGGCGAGATTCTCCAGCACCCACAGGAGATGGGCGGGATCGACCCGATACATGGTCGCGCAGAGGCAGTTGATGCCGGACAGGGAGACGACGGTCTTGTCCGGATTCTGTCTGGCGAGGCGCGAGACAAGGTTGATCTCGGTACCGACGGCCCACTTCGAGCCGGTTCGGGCGTCGGTGACCGCGCGGATGATCTTCTCCGTCGAGCCGTGCATATCGGCTTTCTGCACGACGTCAAACGGGCACTCGGGGTGAGCGATGACGTTGACGTCCGGAATGCGGTCACGAACCTGATCGACGTGCTCAGGGAGGAACTTGGTGTGGACGGAGCAGTGCCCCTTCCACAGGAGAATGCGGGCGGTGTCGCAGCCGGCTTCGAGATTGCTCTCGGGAAGTGCGTGCGGATCCCAGATTGCCATGTCTTCCAGCGGGATGCCGAGTTCGAAGCTAATGTTGCGCCCCAGATGCTGGTCGGGGAGGAACAGCAGGCGGTCTCCGCGTTCGAAGGCCCACTTGATCACCGACTCCGCGGTGGACGACGTGCAGACCGCGCCGCCGGTGCGGCCGCAGAACGCCTTGATGGACGCCGCCGAGTTCATGTAGGTGATCGGCACGAGGCCATGGAGCCGACCGGTGTCGGTCAACTC
>JABSRK010000188.1 GCA_013213915.1 Planctomycetota bacterium | reverse complement strand
CATGAGCATAGGCTTCCTCGCGCCCGCGTGGCTGCTGCTCCTCCTCGTCATTCCCGTGACGTGGTTCGTTCCGCGTCGCGTACGTGACTACAGGCACGCCGCCATCCGCGGGTTGGCCCTCGCGATGATCGCCCTCGCACTCGCCCGCCCCGTCAGCACGTCCGACGAGGGCGCCGAGCACCACGTCGTCGTGCTCGACCTCACAGCCAGCGTGGCGCCGGACAACGTGAAGCGCGCGCGCGCGATCGCCGCAGATATCGCCGGACGGATCGCCGGTGACGCAGACAAGACCCTCATCGTCGTCGGATCGGGCGCCGTGGATACGGGTGGGTTCGATTCGGTGGTAAGGGTCGGGACAGAAGGCGGTGGCTCGCCGCTCACGGCCGCCCTCACGGCGGCAGCGGCCCGGGTTCCCGAAGGCGCGCGGGGCGCCATCACCCTCGTCAGCGACGGCCAGTCCACAGACCGCCGGTGGGCTCCCGTCGTCGAAGCACTCGCGGCGCGCGGTGTTCCCTTGCATGTCGTGCCCCTCGCCCCCCTATCCGGCAACGTCCGTCCCGTGTCGCTCGTTTTCGAACAGCCCGTTCGCGTCGGGCACGTGACGCGCGCCTGGGTCGAGGTGGCCGGGGTGCAGAGCCCGGTGGAAGTGACGCTTCACGGCCCGGATGGAGAGCTCGCCCGGACCACCGCAACGGCGCGCGGTGGGTCAGCAATCGCTGTCCTTCCGTTCGAGCCCAAGGCCGCCGGATTCGTCGCCCTGCGCGCCACGGTGACCGCCACCGACGACGCCCTCGCGAGTGACAACGACCTCGAACGCACGGTCGCCGTGCAGGACCCACTCCGGGTGCTGTACCTGGGCCACCGTATCACCGAAGGCGGCCCCCGATTGGGCGAGCTCGTCGGCGGCGGCTTCGAAGTGACCGAAGGGGCTCCCGACGGCAAGCTGCCACCCGAGGGGCTCGATGGCTTCGATGCCGCCGTCATCGATGACCGACCGGCGCGGACGCTTCCCAAGGAGACGCAGGACGCGCTCGTGAACGCCGCCAAGAATCGAGGCCTAGGGCTGTTCGTGTCGGGTGGTGGGCTCTCGTTCGGAGCCGGCGGCTGGAACGACTCGGCCCTCGCTGACTCGCTCCCCATCGGGTTCGTCCACAAGGAAGAGAAGAAGGACCCCAGCACCGCGCTGGCGATCATCATCGACACGTCGGGATCGATGGGTGGCAACCGCATCCGCCTCGCAAAGGAGGTAACGCGCCTGGCGATCCGACGCCTGCTCCCCCACGACAAGATCGGCATCGTCGAGTTCTATGGGACAAAGCGGTGGGCCGCGCCCCTCCAGTCAGCCGCCAACGCCATCGATATCCAGCGCGCCCTGAACCGCCTGGACGCCGGCGGCGGCACCGTGCTCTTCCCCGCCATCGAGGAGGCCTATTACGGCATGAAGAACGCGCAGACGCGCTACAAGCACGTTGTCGTTCTCACCGACGCCGGCGTGGAGACCGGACCGTACGAGTCCCTCTTGCGACGGATGTCGCGCGACGGCATCTGCGTGTCGTCCGTCCTCGTCGGCCCCGGTCGCCACAGCGAGTTCCTCGTGCAGATGGCCGACTGGGGCGGTGGCCGCTACTACAACGCGTCGAACCGCTTCAACCTGCCCGAGATCATGCTCAAGCAGCCTTCCACGTCGCGCCTGCCGAGCTACCGCCCAGGCAGCCATACCCTGGAGCCGCGCTTCGGCGCCGGGTGGTGGGGCACGGTGGACCCGAAGAGCGTTCCTCCCATCGCCGGCTACGTCGAAGCGCAGGCGCGCGTGGGTGCGGAAGTCATCCTGCGCACGAAGAAGGACAACCAACCGGTGCTGTCGTCGTGGCGCGTCGGACTCGGACGCGTCACGGCAATGCTGACCGAGCCCACCGGCAGCGGCACCGAACCGTGGCGGGACTGGGATGGTTACGGCCCGTTCATGGCCCGCGTGCTCGCGCGCACCTCCAGGGAGCACCGCATGCCGTTCCGCTTCGAGATCGAGCGGCGCGATCACGAGGTCGTGATCACGGCGACGCGGCGAGCACGGACCCCGGTACGACCGCTAGCATCCCGACTCGACGTGCAAGGCCAGCCCTCCGTTGACGTGCCCTTCCGCGTGCGCGCGGACGGCGTCTGGACCGCCCGACTCGTCGCCGACCCAGGCACCGAGGTACGCGTCATGTGCAGCGCCGACACCGGCGACCGGCACGGCAAGTACCGACTCGTCTCAGACGCCCTCTCCGACGTCTTCGCCGAAACCCAGGTGGCGCCCGCGCGCGCCCTCGACCTCTCCTCCGCTGCATCCGCAACGGGAGGAGACATGACCACCCTCGACGACACCGCATCCTGGGCCCCAAAGCCCGCCGGTGGTTCCCGTCCCGTCACGGTGACGCCGCTCTGGCCATGGTGCCTCCTCCTCGCCCTGCTCGCCTATCTCTCAGACATTGCGTGGCGCCGCTCCCCTTGGCGACGTCCCGTGGAAGGGTGACGCCATGGGCGGGCGCGTGTTGTTCTTCGCCAGCATCCTGATCCTCATCGGCGACTACGGCTTTGGCCAGGAAAAGTCGAAGGAGCCCCTCGACGCGAAGGTGCTCCAGTCGCTGGACACCGCACTGGCAAGCGGGCCTGATCCCCGTTCGGCCGCGATGGACGCCTGGCGCGCTTGCGTCACGCACTACGGCGAGATCGAGCCGCTGGTCAAGGAGCTGGAGCGTCGCACCGAGAAGGCGACGGACGAGCGCGGCAAGCTCGCGCTCATCCGGCTCAACGCACGCATCCACCGCATCCTCGGAGACACGCGGCGCGCGCGAACGCTGCTGTGGAAGATCAGTCCCGAACAGGAGATCGTCGCGGACGTCCTCGCGAAGGCCGAGGTCTTGGACGCCCAGGGTTCCAACAAGCAGGCCGTCACCATGTACGACCGCCTGCTCGGGCTCGATATCGGCGCGGAGCTGCGAAGCCGTGTCCTGCTGCGCAAGGCGTTGATGCAGGAGAACAAGAGCGGCAGCCCCTCTCCCCTGGGCGTGTTCGCGAGTGAGGAAGGACGGGACAAGGCGCTCCAGAACCGCGCCGCCGTGATCCTCGCGCTCCAGAACGAGCAGAAGGTCGCGATCAAGATCTTCAATGTCGAGGACGGTCCGAGATCCCATCGCTTCCGCCAGGAGATTCGTCTGGCCGAGTGGGGCATAGAGTGCTCCCAGTGGAAGGACGCCCAGAAGTTCGCGTGGGCGGCCGTCCGCTCGGCAAAACTGAAGCGCGACCGCAGATACGCGCTGACGATCCTCGTTGAAGCGTATCGCCGAGCCGACGCGCTCGACGATCTGACCAAGACGTTCTCCGAGGCGAAGGACCTCACCGACGAGGGACGCCAGGTGTGGATCGACCTGCTCCGGGAGACGGGCAAGGTGGAAGAGGCCCTGCGGCTGTTCCGCGCATCCACCGGCGACCAGTTCACCAACGGCATGCGGCGCCAGCTCCTCGAGATGTGTCGCGAGACCGGTCAGGAGACCGTGCTCGTCGAGGCCTACACGCGACTGGTCAAGGAGCAGCCCCGCTTCATCGAGTGGCGCGAGGGCCTCGCCCGCTACCACCTCGAGCAGGGCGACACGGCAGCGGCGCGCCACGTGTGGGCCGACTATCTCGACGCCGCTGGAGAGGTGCGCTACCGGATGGCAGCCGCGTCCAGCCTCATGAAGATCGGGCTCGACGACCTCTCGGCGACGTTCGCTCGGGCCTGTACCCGGCAGGGCGACGTCGCGCGCGACAGCGCCTTGTTGTTCTTGTTCGAGCTGCACCGTGAGCGAGGTCGCATGAAGGAGGCGACCGAAGCGCTCCAGGAACTCGACCGTCTCGCGGACCCGACCGGAGCCGTACGCATGCTCATGGCCGACGCGTGGGCGCGGCTCGGCGACAAGAAGCGGTCAGCGACGACCCTCGAGAACCTGAAGAACGCCCGCGGCGAGCGGTCCAGCGGTCCCGACGCCGAGATGAAGCTGGCGTTCCTGTACTCCGAGATCGGCGAGGAGGAAAAGGCGCAGACCTTGTGGCTCGACCTGTGGGGTCGCATCGAGTCCATCCCTCGCCGTCGCTACGTCGAGGACCGGCTCATGACGGTGGCGGCGCGGCTCGGAACCCTGGCGAAGATCGCCGTCGAGATCGAGGGCAAGCTGCTCGATGGGACCGCCGACGACCGTGACGCCGGACTCCTGGTGCAGATCTACAGCCGCGTGAACGACCCGGTGTCGGCGACGGAGATCATCGAGGAGTACATGAAGCGGGCCGGCAAAGGCGAGGCCGACGTCGTCGCCGAGAAGGCACGGATCTTCCTCGCCTGCCACGACTACTACAACTACGAGCAGGCTGTTCGCCGCCTCGTCGAGATCGACGAGCCCGAGAACCGCGCCGACCACCTGCGCCAGCTCGCCATGAGCATTCTCGAACGCGGGCAACGGGAGGAAGCGCGGACCATCCTCACCCAACTGAGAGACGAGCAGGCGGACACGGCGAGCGACGAATTCGAGGCCGGCATCCTGGCCCTTGCCGGGTTGCGCGAGGAGGCCCTGAAGGCCTACCGCAAGAGCCTGGCCAAGCACCCTGAGCGGGTCGACACGTGGCTGCTCGTCTCGAACACGCTCAAGGACCTGGGTCGGCACGAGCTGTCGGCCGGCATGTTCCAGTACCTGGCCGCGACCGCCGAGAAGGACGACCTGTTCACCATCGCCATCGACGGCATCCTCAACATGCGCGATGGTCGAGGGAACCTCGGGGCTCCCGATCGCATCGTCAAATGGGCCCGCCGGTGCGCCATGGAGCGCGTCGCCACGCGCCCCAACAAGCTCTACCTCTACCAACTCGTCACCGACCTGTCGGAGGAGGTCAACGACACGGGCATGGCGATCCGCGCGCTCAAGGCGGCGCTGCCGGTCGCCGGCGAGCAACGGACGCCGTTGTTGCGCGAGTTGATGGCGAAGGCGAATCCGAACGCCAGCCGCCCCGGAACGGGGATCGTGTTCGTCCTGGGCCCCGGCGGCGTCGTCCACCAACGGGGTGGCGCAGGCACAGCCGACAAGCCGACGAAGGAAGATCACCTCATGTTCGGACGCCGGCTGCTCGGCCAGGGCGAGATCGTCCCGCCGGGTGTCTACCTCGAGCTGGGCGAAGCCTTCCTCGCCGCTGGCGAGGTCGTGAATGCGGCCCGGACGTTCGGCGCCGCCAGCCAGCTACCCGAGTTCGACGAATTGCAGCGCAAGATCGCGGCGTCATTCGAAACCGCGCGCTACCCCAAGGAGGCGCTCCGCGTCTACGAACGTATCCTCACCGTCGAGAGCAGCGATCTCCATCTGCTCGTGAAGGTCGGCGGGTTACACGAGCAGCTCGGACGCGACGACCTCGCCCTCGGGCTCTACAAGCGCGGCCTCCACCTGTACCTGGCGCGCAAGACGTTCTCGGAGACGGTCAAGAAGGAGAAGGCCCCCCCCACCCCGTTCAGCTACTTAGGCCGCAGCATCGACGCCGACGAGCAGCAGTACCCGAGCCTCGTCATGGGCCTGCTCGCGACGCTTTCCGACGTTGAAGTCGATACGTGGCTGGCTGGGATGGCCGACAACCTGGACAAGGACCTCGGTGAATTGAGCGGCGTGAAAGAAGAGGACAGGAAGGTGATCGAGGGCTTCCCGCGGATCCGCGAGCGCGCCAGGCTCCTTCGACGGGTCGCTGTCGCCTATGGCCGTATCGCCAGCGCCGACGCCTGTGACCGGCGCCTGCTGGAGATGTTCCCCAAGGACGGCAAGCTCTTGGAGAAGCACGTCCGCTTCCGGCTTCGGTGGGGATACGTCGTCTCGGCGCGGCGGATCATCGAGTCCAGCGGACGCCCCGAGCAGCAGCGCGGACGCCTCATGCTCCTCGTGGGTGGGGGCCGCTCCGAGGATCTCCCCGGGCTGATCCCTGTCGGCGAGGCTGCGACCATGGTTCTGCCCCTGCTGGTGACGAACCAGGACGAGACCGTCCGCCTGCTTCTTGAACGGCTCGACCTCTCGACAGCGGAGAAGGGCGACGAAGCCCACATGCCACTCCTCGTCGCGACCGCCCAGTTCCTGGGCGAATCCGAGGCCGCCCTGTCCCTGCTGCGCCATTGGCTCAGCGCGATCGTGGCCCACACTCAGGGCGGCACGCTGTACGGGCCGACGTCGCAGATCCTGTCGAGCGGCCGCCGAGCGCTCGATCCCACGCAGTTCAAGAGCCTCGTCGAGGGACTCGTCCAGACGGTTGTGAGCAAGCCCGACAAGTTCTCCGTGTTCATCCAGCGCCTGCCGTCCCTCCGGAAGGAAGTCGGCCCTGGGTTGCTCACGACGAAGCAGGTGGAGAAGCTCATCCAGAGCTGCGTCGAGAGCAATGACGGCATGATCTTCGGCGCCCCGGCGCTCCTGACGTTCCTCCCTGCGAAGGACCGCGCTGCAGCGATGAGGTCCATCTGGACGAAGGTCCCGAAGACCCAACGCGCCCTCTTCATCATCCAGCTCGTCCCGCAGCTAGAAGAGGAGTTCGAGCCGGCGTTCCGCGACTTCCTTCTCGGCGCGTTCAAGCAATCCGTACGCGACGTCGAAGATCCGACTTACTTCAGGTTCATGGCCGAGAACCTGACCAGGCCGAGCAATGGCAAGGTCCCCCACGTCCAGGTCGCCCTCGGGATCTGTGAGGCGTTGCTGACGCGCGCCGAGAAGGACATCACGATTCGCGTCAGCAAGCTGCTCTGCCTGGATACGCTCGGCCGCGCCGAACAAGTGAAGGCTCAGGGTCTTGCCTTGTGGGAGGAGATCTCCGGCAGTGTGTCGAGCGACTATCAGGTCATCAGCGCGACACACCGACTCCTCGAAGCGATCGCGGAGGACCACGGTGACGCCCTCTTGAAGACCCTCGACGAGCTGGAGAAGAAGAACGGCAAGACCCCCGCGCTGACGCTGCGAAGGCTCGACCTGGTCGTGCGCAAGAAGGACGACGCGCTCATGCTCGCGACGCTGCGTCAGGCAGCGAAGGACCATCCAGACGAGGTGCCCATCCATCAGCGCCTCATGAACCACCTGAGACAGCAGGGCTACCGCATCGAGGCCGTCGGCGTCCAGGAGAAGATCCTAGCGCTCCAGCCGGACAACGCCGGGCACAAACAGCGCCTCGAAAACCAATGGAGGCTGTTACGCCACCCGATCCGAGCTCTCGCGGCGCGACAGCACGGGGACAAGAACGCCAAAACGAGGGTGACCGCCAAGGCATCAAGCGACAAGAAGCCGCGCACACCCAACCCCTCCCCCCT
>JABSRK010000187.1 GCA_013213915.1 Planctomycetota bacterium | reverse complement strand
CCGTCTTGTCGAACGCGCCACCCATGTTCTTGCGCAACAGGTCATCGATGCGGCCCGCGAATGGAGAGACGAACGCCGCCCCAGCCTTCGCGGCGGCCCACGCTTGCTCGGCCGTGAAGATCAGCGTGCAATTGATCGGAATGCCGGCAGAACTCAGCGTCTTGATGGACTTCAGCCCGTCGTACCGCCGGTCGCTGTTCGCCTCCAAGCTCGGGTTGATGGGGATTTTCACGACCACGTTGCTCGCGACCTTGTTGAACGTGTCGTAGAGGAACCGCCCCTCCGCGGTCATCTCCGTCTCCGAGGTACCGATCACTTCGAGGCTGACGGGCGCGTCCCCCGCGGTCTCCAGAATTCGAGAGAGGTAGTCGTGCATGGAGATGTTCTCTCCCGACGCCTTGACCTTCTCGTACGCTTGCTTGATCAGCGACGGATTGGTGGTGATGCCATCGACGATGCCCCAGGAAAACGCCTCCTGGATCTGATCGATGTCCGCTGAGTCGATGAAGATCTTCATGGGTTGGGTCTCTCGGGTGGCATTGTAGGGCAGTCGCCGCGCCACACCATGCAAGCGCATTGTGGAGAAGCTGTTGAATACAGACCAGGCCGGCGGATCATTCGCGGCTCAGTCGATGCGCACGACTACGGAGGGGTCGAGCCTCGAGAGAAGCGCCTCCACCGACGCTTCGACCACGCCCACGTCCTTGGACTCCAAGGTGATCTGAGTCTCGTGATCGACGGGTGCGAAGACAGGATAGGACCCGACGTCGACGGAGGGGAACGCGGTGTCGATTTCCTGAAGGTCGGCGGCGATGGCAGCTTCATCGATGGCGAGGTAGATCCGTCGAAGGACGAACGGAGCGGCGCGAAAGCGTTCGCGAACCGCGCCCCACTTTTTCTCGACGAGTTCGGGGGAACCGGGCAACACGAGCACATTACGAACGCGGGTTGCCGGCCAGGGGAGCCCCCCATCCCACAGAAGTTCGTTGCCCTCAGGGAGCTGAGCCATCCGAAGGTGAGCGTCCGTGATCCGGTCGCCGACCTGTTCACGGATGATGCGCTCGAGGGTGGGATCGGTGACGAGGGGGACATCGAACGCGCGAGCGATTCCCTCGAACGTGACGTCGTCGAGGGTCGGACCGATGCCTCCGCACGTGATCACATGGGCGAACGTGGCCGCGCATTCACCCACCGTTTCCGCGATCACGTCGATCTCGTCGGGGATTGTGACGATTCGCTTGACCGGCACGCCCAATTCCCTCAACTCGCCGATGAGGAACGGGCTGTTCTTGTCCTGCACCTTCCCGGAGAGAATCTCGTTGCCGATGACGACGATGGCGGCCGCGTCCATGGGCGCATGATACGCGTCACAGCAACTCCTCGACGATGACGTCGTCCTCCAGGGGGAAATCTTCCTCGGGTGCCTCGTCTGTCACAGCCTGACCACCGATGCGCCAGTACCAGCGCATGACCAGGGAGGAGATGTTCATCGTCGGGTCCTCGGCGAGGTAGAAGACCTCGTGGCGTTCTCCCATCTCGTAGAAGGACGCGTTCTTGCGAGACGTGATCAGGCGGCCGGTCCATTTGTGGTCCTGCTCGTCCTGAAAACTGAACGTGACTTCGAGACCGGGCACGAAGGGATAGCCTTCTCTGCGCAGGCCAGCGTCGGCGCGGTAGGCCCGAGAGAATCGGGTGAGCCGCGATCCCAGGACATGACCTGGCGCGATCAGCCCGGTGAGCCCGAGGTGGCGAAGTCGGCGGAGACGCCGGACGTGCTGCAGATCCCGCAGCGCCAGCAGCATGGCGGCAGCGATTGCGGTGATGGCCAGCACGGACTCGTCGCGCCGAAACAGAGCCCACGCAAGGAACAGGGCCAGGGATATGACCACGACATCAACGAGGAGCTTCACCTCGAGCGTGCGTATCCGGGGTCCAGGATGGAGGACTCTCGGGTGGCGAGGGGCTATGGTCATCCGGCGCGGTTCGGTCACATCGACGGATGATACGTGAGTGGGAAGAGGCGTGCGGGGACTGCTATGGTCCGGGGCAGATGAAGGGTGTCCCAGACAATCTGACCGCACGGGAGCGGATGGTCCGGGCGGCGTCGAGCCAGCCGGTTGACGGACCTCCTGTGTGGATCATGCGGCAGGCGGGCCGCTATCTTCCCGAGTACCACGAGATCCGGCAACTGGGCACCTTCATGGAGACGTGTCGGCATCCGGACCGCGCCGCCGAGATCACGTGCCAGCCGATCCGGCGTTTCGGCATGGACGCAGCCGTGATTTTCTCCGACATCCTCGTCCCCGCAGAAGCGATGGGCATGGACGTTTCGTTCGAGGAGGGCGTGGGGCCCAAGGTCGGACCTGCGCTCCGCAGCCGCGCCGACGTCGACCGCCTGCACGCGTTCGACCCCGAAGAGTCGACAGGATTCCTCGGAGACGCGATCCGCAAGGTGCGCGCCGAGCTTGGTGAGGACCGGGCCATCATCGGGTTCTGCGGCGCTCCCTTCACCACGGCCTCCTACATGATCGAAGGTGGGAGCTCCCGCAATTTCGAGCACACGAAGGCCATGCTCCACGGCTCTCCGGACTCCTTCAGGGAGTTGCTGGAGCGGATTGTGGATGCGCTCGTCCCGTACCTGGGCATGCAGGTCGAGTCCGGAGCGGATGTCCTGCAGATCTTCGATTCGTGGGGCGGAACGCTCTCGGCCGCTACGTACAGAGAGACGCTGCTTGCGCCCATGGAACGCCTGATCTGCGCCGCGAAGGCGCTGGAAGTGCCGGTGATCCTGTGCGTGAACGGAGGTGGACACATGCTCGAACTGCTCGCGGACCTGGGGCCGGACTGCATCTCCATCGACTGGCGCGTCGATCCGGATGACGCACGTGCGCGGGTTGGCCATCGAGTCGCGCTTCAGGGCAACCTCGACCCCTCTGCGCTGCTCGCGTCTGCGGACACCGTGTCGCGGCTCACGAACGAGACCCTGGATCGTTTTGGCCCCGAGCCTGGCCACGTCTTCAATCTCGGGGGCAGCGTCTTGCCGAAGACGCCCGTGGAGTGTGTGCAGGCCGTGGTCGAGACCGTGCAGGCGAGGAGGGGCACGCCGTGAGCGGCCGCGTGCTCGTCGCCGGCGCCGGGGTCAGCGGCCTCACCGCCGCGTGGGATCTCATGCAGGCTGGCGTCGACGTGACGCTCGTAGAGGCGACCGATCGAACAGGTGGGGTCATCGGCACATGGGACGTTGACGGCTACAGGTTCGAGAACGGACCCGCTGCGGTGCAGGGGGACGCTCTGGCGTTCCGGTCGCTCGTTCAAGACCTCGGCCTTGAGAGTGAGATCGTGCGGGCCAGTGCGGACCATCGTGAACGACACCTCTACTACAAGGGGTCGATGAAGAAATTGCCTCGCACCTTTCGGGACTTCTTCACTTCGAAGCTGTTCACGCCGCGGCAGAAGATACGCGCGATGCTGGAACCTTGGGTACGCGCGGGCCACCCGGATCGGGAGGAGAGCGTGGCGGAGTTCTTCGGCCGCCGAGTCGGCCGTGGGGTCACCATGACGTGGGTCGACGTCATTGTGTCCGGAGTCTACGCGGGCAACCCGAACCGCCTCGGTATCCGCAGCGCGTTCCCCGAGCTCGCCGAAATGGAAGAAAAACACGGCAGCATCATCAAGGGAATGAAGTATCTCGAGCGCACGCGGCGGCGCGATAGTGGCCGTGTGGGCGCGTCGCCCCTCTGGTCACTCCGCGGAGGACTTGGCGTCGTCACGCAGAAGATGGTCGAAGACCTGGGGGACCGCATCCAGTGCAACAGCAGCGTGAGGAAGGTCGTGCGACGGCCGGAGGGCGGACTTCAGATCGGATTAACATCGGACGGCCGAGACGAGTTGGTTGACGCCGACCGCCTGATTCTCGCCGTCAACGCGGCGACGGCCAGCATCCTCCTCGCGCCGACAGCTCCCGAGGCGGCCGACCTCATGTTCGAGGTCGAATCGTCCCCTCTCGTCGTTGCGCAGGCAGGTTTCGATTGTGGCCAATTACCGGGCCTGCGCAACGGGTACGGCTATCTGGTGCCGCGATGCACGCGCCTGCGCACGCTGGGCTGGATCTTCGAGTCCCACTTATTTCCCGAGCGTGCGCCCGAAGGAAAGGTGGCGATGCGTGGGTTCCTCGGCGGCGTCCTCGACCCGCTGGCCATCGACCTGCCAGACGACCTGATGCGTCACCTGCTGATGGGCGAACTCGCGCTGACGTTGGGGCAGAGGAAGCTTCCTGTTCCCGAGGTGTTTCGGATCGTCAGGTGGAAGAACCGTCTGCCTCAGTACAACGTGGGGCATCTGCGCCGTATGGATGCGGTGCGTCGGCTCCTGGGAGCGGCGATGCCCGAGGTGGTTCTCGCCGGAAACTGGATCGCCGGTATTTCTGTTGACGCGTGCGTTAAGCGTGGCCGAGAGGCGGCCCGGGAAGTGCTCGACGCGGTTCCTGCGGTCTGACGTGATGAGCCCGGTTGTTCACGCACTCATGACCCTGCTCCCTGTCCTCTACTTGCTCGCCGCAGGTCTGTACGGGATGGAGTTGGGCGGCCCTCGGGCCCCACACCCTGGACGCTCCCGACACTTGCGTTGAACGCGCCACCGCTCCGACCAACGAAGCGCTGGCCGACGCCGCCTCAGGGGGGCCTGGCCTTTAGCCCGCTCCCGCGCCTCGCTAACCTCGAACATGACCCTGGACCTCTCCGCCAGCGAGGCCTTGCTCGGCCGCTCCCGCGAGTTCATTCCCGGCGGCGTGAACAGCCCGGTACGCGCCTACCGCGGTGTGGGCGGAACACCCCCCTTCGTCGAGCGTGGCGAAGGTTGCCGTGTCATTGATGCGGACGGCAACCAGTATGTCGATCTGGTGCTTTCGTACGGGCCGTTGATCCTGGGTCACGGTCACCCCGACGTCGTGGCGGCCGTCAAGGGTGCCCTCGAGCGGGGAACCGCGTTCGGCGCGCCGACCGAGGCCGAACTAAACCTCGCGGACGCCATCTGTGAACGTGTCGCGTCGGTCGAGTGCGTGCGATTGGTGAACTCGGGCACGGAGGCGACCATGTCAGCCTTGCGCCTCGCGCGTGCGGCGACGGGGAGGAACGCGTTCGTCAAGTTCAACGGGTGCTACCACGGGCATGGTGACGCGTTCCTCGTGAAGGCCGGATCCGGCGCCTTGACTCACGGCTCGCCGGATTCTCCGGGCGTTCCAGGCAACGTCGTCGTCGACACGCTCGTGGCCGAGTACAACGATCTGTCGTCGGTCGCGAGGTGGTTTGAAGAACGTGGTGACGACATCGCTGCCGTGTTCGTCGAGCCCGTCGCCGGCAACATGGGGTGTGTGCTCCCGGCCGCTGGGTTCCTTGCGGGGCTGCGCGCGCTCTGCGACGACGTTGGCGCGCTGCTGGTTTTCGATGAAGTGATGACGGGTTTTCGTGTCGCGCGCGGCGGCTACCAGGAGCTATGCGGTGTCCGGCCGGACCTCACAACGCTCGGCAAGGTGATCGGTGGAGGTCTCCCCGTGGGTGCGTACGGCGGGCGGCGCGATCTGATGGAGCAGATATCGCCGGCCGGTTCGGTGTATCAGGCCGGGACGCTGTCGGGTAACCCGCTCGCCGTCGCGGCCGGGCTTGCCGCGCTCGAGGCTCTGGATCGCCCCGGCGTGTGGGACGCTCTCGAAGATGCGGGAGCGCACCTGGAAGCAGGGCTGCGGCACATCGCGGATGACCTCGGGATCTCCGCGTGCGTGAATCGCCAGGGGGCCATGCTCTGCCTGTACTTCTCCGACGAACCGGTGCGTTCGTTTGCCGACGTCATGGCCTCGGATCGTGAGCGCTTCCCGCCGTTCTTCCACCGCATGCTCGAGAACGGGGTGATGCTCCCGCCATCACCGTTCGAGGCCTGGTTCCTCTCCTACGCCCACGACACCGACGCCCTGGATCAGGTCCTGGACGCGGCGCGGACGTCGCTCACAGGCTGATTCGTCACAAGGGGATGGGGTCCTGGGGCTGATTTCCGGCCGTGCCCGGTGCGCGGTTTCAGGACGGTTTCGGGAGACCCTCGCATCCCCTTGATCTCCCCTGGGTGATCTGTGATGATCGCCCCGTTCCGCATGTCGTGCGGAAGAGCCCATCAGAGCAAACTGGAAAGCACAGCCTCGACCGTGCGTGCCCTCGCCCCGCAAGGGGATGAGCGCCGGTGCCGGTCGCATCGACAGGAGAAACCCGCCGTCCCGTCAGGGACGGCGGGTCTTTTTTTGCTGACGTGCTCAGGACCCGACGGGCTTCTTCCGGTCACTGCCTCGCAGTTTCGGGTCGGCCTTGGGCGGCTTCTCTTTCAGGAGCTTCTTCACCACCGCGTCCAACTCGTTGTTGGCGAGATCGGCGAACCGCAGCTTGCCGCCCCGACCGATGACGTAGTAATCGGGGAACGAGTCGACGTGGAAGGCTTTGACGGTCTTGCCCTCTGCATCGATGGCGATTGGGTAGCCGATCTTCTGCTCCTTGGCGAACGCGGCCATGCGCTCATTGGCGTTCTTGGTGTGGACTCCGATGAGGACCAGGCCCTGGTCCTCGTAGCGCTTGTAGAGATCCTTCAGGTGAGGGATCGCGCGCTTGCAGGGGCCTCACCACACGCCCCAGAAGTCGAGCACGACGACCTTGCCCTTCAGGTCGGCCAGCCCGTGGCCCTTTGCGGGGGCGTTCATCCAGCTTGACACCTGGAGCGCAGGCGGCACCTTGCCCTCCAGCGCGTCCTTGAGTTTGTTGCTGTTTCCCTTGCCGCGACGCTCCCGCTTGAAGTCCTTGTCTTCTTGTGCGGGAAGCAGCGCAGCGAGGATGACGACCAATGCAGCAGTCGCGAATTTCCTCATGGCGTGCTCCTGGTTCGGTCCGGGATGGTATCCGAGTTGTCCCGACACTTGCCGGGGTTGCTACTGATTGGGCGTGACGCCGTTGAGGATCTCTGGCCGCGTCAGGTTGTCCTTGCGGTGGAGCAGGTCGGTGTAAACGACCAGGCCCCCGTTGCCTAGAACGCCGAGACCTGCGGCGAGTGGTTCGGCGCAGACCAGGTCATTCACCCCTACTCCGGCGAAATCGCCGGCAGCGAGCGCCAGGCCGAGCAGGCCGTAAGCGGATGGGGCATCCGACTTGAGATGCAGGCGCCGGAATGGGTCGTCGAGATTCACTCCCGGACCTCCGAAATAGACGAACACCTCGCCCGCGAGGGCCATACCGCCGGTCACGCGTCCGGGAGCAGCGATGACGATATCGTCGAAGGCATCCGCGTTGAGATCGGCGCCGAGCAGGCTGCTCCCGAAGCGATCG
>JABSRK010000186.1 GCA_013213915.1 Planctomycetota bacterium | reverse complement strand
ACAACAGCAGCGAGTTCGGGCGCGAGCTGGGCATCACCCTCGGCACGGACATCACGTACGGGGCAGACGACCGCCGCTGGGGCAAGTGGCGAACCCACCTGGACTGGTACTCCAAGCGCGGGCCCGGGGTGGGCGTCGACCTCGTGTACGCAACCCCCACCTACCGGGGGGAGTTGGTCACCCGGTACCAGCGCGATGAGGGCAAGGATCGCCTCTTCGGGCCTCCGCCTACAGAGAATCGCGGACGGCTGTCGTGGTGGCATCGGCAATTCTTGCCAGAGGGCGTCCAGATGGACGTCGAGTTCCAGCTGTTCAGCGACCGCGGGTACTTCCCGACGTGGTTCGAGGATGACGAGAAGGACCAGAAGCCGCCCGAGAACCTCGTCTACCTGAAGAAGGCGTTCTTCAACTCGATGGTCAGCGGGCTCTACTCGACCCGTTTCAATGACTGGTTCACGCGCGTCGAGTACCAGCCGGAGATCCGGTATGACCTGGTCGCCGAGCCGCTGTTCGACATCGGTAATCACCCCCTGTACCTGACGGTCACCGCCCGCGGAGGCAAGGGCCGCCTGAAGTACGACGAGGACCTGGACATCAGCCCCCAGGGGACGTGGCGCGCCGATATCGATGCGCTGCTCGAGTACGCCGTCCCCGTGGGGCCGCTCAAGGTCACGCCGTTCGCAGGCGTCCGCTACACGTATTACGAAAAGGACATCTTCGACGACGAGAACGAAGATCGGATCGGACTCACGTTCGGCGGAACGCTGAACCTGCAGGCCTGGAAAGTCTTCGAAGCTCATGGCGGGCTCTTCGATCTCGATGGTCTTCGACACGTGATGATCCCGGAGATCACGTTCCGTAACACCGTCGGTGTTGACCTGCCCCCCACGAACCTCATCCCCCTCGACAACGTCGAGACCTTCGACAACCTGCAGGCGTTCGAGTTCAGGCTGCGCAATCTCCTTCAGACCCTGCGTCACCGCCCCCATGGCACGGAGGTTGACACCTTCGTTGATCTCGAGCTCGAGGCCCCCTACTACCCCAACCCACGAGACAATCGAGGCGAGCCGTGGGGCAATCTCGATGTAGATCTGCTGGTCCGATTCAACGACCACCTGCAGTTCCTCGCCGACGTCGAGGTGGACTGGTACGGACGTGGCCTCGAGGTCGGCAACATAGCTGTCGGCTACACCCCGTCGCGGAATCTCCAGGCCTACACCGGATTCCGCCACTTCCACCACGAGTACGACGCGGTCTTCGCGCAAACGAACTGGCGGGCCGACGAGAAGTGGATGTTCACCGTGGAGTCCTCGTACGATTTCCTGCGGAGCCGCGGCATCGACCATCGGCTTGTGATTTCGCACATCGGCGCGGAGTGGGTGTTTCAGCTCGGCTTCAAGGCTGACGTGGGCGAGAACGATGTCTCCGTCTTCATCTCGTTCGAGCCGCGCGTGCTCTTCGACCCGATCCAGCGTTCCGGGCTCATCCGGGCCGAGCCCCGTCTCCATCACCTCGGCACCGGCCTGGGTAAGTGAGCGAAACCGCATGGTGATCGCTCGCCCGGGGGGGGTATAGTCTCACCAGCTTTCGATGCACATCGCCGTCACAATCGCCGTGGTTTTCGGATCCGCGTGGCTTCTCGCGGGGCTCACCGCCCCCTACTGGACGTGGGTGGCCGCGGCCTGCGGCGCGCTCGCATACGCGACAGCAACGCAGGGCGGCCCCGACACCCTGCTCATCGTGCTCTGGTGCACCTGCGGCCTGGCCGCGGCGCTCCTGATCCCGCCGATTCGGCGCACACTGGTCGCCAGCCCCGCGCTCACCATGATCCGCAACCTGTTGCCGCCCGTGTCGGACACCGAACGCGAGGCCCTGGAGGCTGGCACCGTCTGGTTCGACGCTGACCTGTTCTCAGGGGCGCCTCGCTGGGATCGCTTCCTCGCCGAGCCCGCCCCGGCGCTGAGCGCCGAGGAAGAGGCGTTCCTCGGCGGCGCGACCGCGGAGCTGTGCCCCATGCTCGACGACTGGGGGATCACGCACGACCTGCGCGACCTGCCTCCGGATGTCTGGGAGTTCATCAAGACACGTGGCTTCCTGGGGATGATCATCCCGAAGGAGCACGGTGGGCTCGGATTTTCTGCCCAGGGACATTCGGCCGTCGTGCAGAAGATATCAACGCGGTCATGCACGGCGGCCATCTCGGTGATGGTCCCGAACTCCCTCGGTCCCGCCGAGTTGCTGCTTCATTACGGGACGGACGCGCAGCGCGCGCGCTATCTCCCGCGCTTGGCGTCAGGGGATGAAATCCCGTCGTTCGCGCTGACGTCCCCCTCCGCCGGATCGGACGCTGCCGCCATGCCCGACCGCGGGGTGGTGTGCCGGGGGGCATGGAACGGCCAGGACGACGTCCTCGGCATGCGCGTCACGTGGGACAAGCGGTACATCACGCTAGCGCCAGTCACCACGCTGATCGGCCTGGCGTTTCGCGCATTCGACCCGGACGGACTGCTCGGCGGGGACGAGGACCTCGGTATCACTCTGGCCCTGGTGCCGGCCGACCTCCCGGGTGTCGATGTCGGGCGGCGCCACGACGTCAGCAAGCAGGCGATGCTCAACGGCCCCACGCGCGGCGCAGACGTCTTCATCGCCATGGAGCAGGTCATCGGCGGCGAGGAGCGCATCGGCCAGGGCTGGCGCATGCTCATGGACTGCCTGTCGGCGGGACGATCCGTCTCGCTGCCCGCGACGAGCGCGGCCGCAGCGAAATTCTGCGCACGTAACACCGGCGCGTACGCACGCATTCGCACGCAGTTCAAGACGCCGATCGGCAAATTCGAAGGCGTGGAGGAGAAACTGGCGAATATCGCCGGACAGACGTACGCCCTCGAAGCGGCGCGGTGCATCACGGCTGCAGCCGTCGACGCCGGCGAAAAGCCATCGGTGATCTCCGCCTTGCTGAAGTACGAGAGCACCGAACGCATGCGCAGCGTCGTCAACGACGCCATGGACGTGCATGGCGGCCGCGCCATCTGCGAGGGCCCCTCCAACTACCTCTCCAACGCGTACCAGTTCATCCCCATCAGCATCACGGTCGAGGGCGCGAACATCCTCACCCGGACGCTGATCGTGTTCGGGCAAGGCGCCATCCGCTGCCACCCGTGGCTGCTCAAAGAGATGGAGGCCGCCGCCGAGACCGACCGCCGCACGGCGGTACGCGCCATGGACCGCGCGCTGGGCGGACACATCCGGCACCTCCTCGCGAACCTGTCCCGCGCGGCGTTCCACAACCTGACGGGTGGCTGGTTCGCTTCGGCCCCGAAGACCGCGTCAGGGGAGATGCGTCACTGGTATCGCCAGCTCACGCGCGCGAGCGCGTCGTTTGCCATCGCTGCCGATTTCGCATTTCTGTCGTTGGGGGGAATGCTGAAGCGCAAAGAGAAGCTCTCGGGGCGGTTCGCCGATGTGCTCGCAGAGCTGTACATGTCGAGTTGTGTCCTCAAGCGATTCGAGGACGACGGCCGACCGGATGCGGACCGAGCGTTCGTCCACTGGAACCTTCAACGGTCGCTCTGGCGCATCCAGGGGGCGCTCCAGGGCATCTTGCAGAACCTCCCCGCGCGACCCCTCGCGTGGGTGCTCCGCCTGGCGCTGTTCCCCCTTGGCCGGCGTCGGCTACCGCCTGCCGACGACCTGGGACACAAGGTGGCGCGGGTCATGCTCGAGCCCGGCGAAGCGCGCGACCGGCTCTGTCGCGGCGCGTACGTGTGCATGGACAAGGACGACGTTACCGGACGGCTTGAGCACGCGCTGCGCGCCACGATCGACGCCGCGCCCTACGAGCGGCGACTCCGTGACAACGCTGCGCTCAGCGACGCCGAGATGAGCATCGTGCTCGCCGCCCGGGAGGCCGTGGCGTACGCCATCGCCGTCGATGAGTTCGACGAAGACGAATTCGGTGGCGTCCCGTGGCGACAGCAGCGGCACCGAGAGGGAACAACCGCATGACCAGGCCGTTCCGGCCCCGCCGCTGCGCCGTCCTGGGGGCTGGCGTCATGGGAGCCCAGATCGCTGCCCACCTCGCCAACGCGGGGATGCCGGTCCTACTGCTCGAACTCGCGGGCGAAGGCGACGACCCCGACGCGGCCGCCAGTGCGGCCGCTGCTCGCCTGACCAAGCTCAGGCCGCCACCCCTCGCTACGCCCGAAGCGCTCGCCCTCGTCGAACCCCTTTCGTACGACAACGGGCTCAGCGCGCTCGCCAACTGCGACCTCGTCATCGAGGCCATCGCTGAACGCACCGATCTCAAGCGAGAGCTCTACGAGCGCATCGTCCCACACCTCGGTCCCGACGCGGTGCTGGCGTCCAACACATCGGGGCTCTCCCTCTCGGTCCTGCAGGAGACGCTGCCGGAGGATGTCCGGCCCCGTTTCTGCGGCATCCACTTCTTCAACCCGCCGCGTTACATGCACCTCGTGGAGCTCGTGCCGGCCGCGGCGACGGACGATGACCTGCTCGACCGGCTCGAGACCTTCCTGGTGACCCGGATCGGCAAGGGCGTGGTACGCGCGAAGGACGTCCCCAATTTCGTCGCCAACCGCGTCGGTGTGTTCTCCATGCTCTCGACGTTCCATCACGCGGCGGACCTGGGCATCGCGCCCGACGTCGTCGATGCGTTGACCGGCCCGGCCATCGGACGCCCCAAGAGCGCGACGTATCGGACGGCGGATGTCGTGGGACTCGATACGCTCGGGCACGTGGTCGACGCATCGGCGCGGGCTCTGGAAGACGACCCGTGGCACCGCCTTTACGCCCTCCCGCAGTGGATCGCTGGCCTCATTGAACGCGGGGCCGTCGGCCAGAAGGCTGGCGCCGGCGTGTACCGCAAGACCAAGGGTGGGATCGAAGTCCTCGACACGGAGACCGGGGCTTACCGCCCCAACGCCCCCGTCATCGCAGACCAGGTGCAAGGTCTGCTCGCCGAACGCGACGCACTCGCCCGCATGGCGGCGCTACGCGGCTGCGACCATCCGGAAGCTCAACTCCTCTGGCGTATTCATCGTGACGTATGGCACTACGCCGCCGTGCACCTGCAGGACATCGCCCACACCGCGCGCGACGTTGATCTCGCGATTCGCTGGGGATTCGGCTGGGGCCGAGGACCCTTCGAGCAGTGGCAGGACACGGGCTGGGGTCGAGTCGCGGCGTGGATCTCCGAGGACATCACCGCGGGACGCGCCCTCGCCGACACACCGCTGCCGCCGTGGGTAATGGAGCAAGACGCGGTCCACGTGGCGGCCGGTTCGTGGGATGCAGCTAACGGCGGCGTCGTCGCCCGCTCCAAGTTGCCGGTCTACAAGCGGCAGCACTTCCCGGACCGGGTCACAGGGGAAGCGACGGAGGAGCATGGCGAGTCGTGGTTCGAGAACGACGCCGTACGCCTGTGGACACTGGACGGCGAGATCGGCATCTTGTCGGTCCAGACCAAGATGGGCACGCTCGGCACCGCGGCCCTCGACGGGATCGTCGAAGCCCTCGGCGTCGCCTGCGACCGCGCAAGCGCCCTCGTACTGTGGAGGCGAGATGCCCCCTTCTGCGCCGGCGCCGACCTGTCCGAGATCGGTAGCGTGCTCGCCTCGGGATCTCTGGACAAGGTCGATGCCCTTATCCGGCAATTCCAGCAAATGACGATGCAGCTGCGTCACGCGCCGATCCCGGTCGTCGGCGCACCCCACGGCGTGGCGCTCGGCGGTGGATGCGAGGTCCTGATGCACTGCGACCGGCTCGTCGCCGGATTCGAGACCTACGCAGGATTGGTCGAGATCGGGGTTGGCCTCCTGCCCGCCGGTGCGGGGCTCAAGGAAACGGCGCGACGAGCTGCCCTGACGGCTGACCCACTCAAGACGCTGATGGAGCGCTTCGGCTTTATCGCCAAGGCCGCCGCGTCGGCCAGCGCCGACGACGCGCGGAGGCTCGGATACCTGCGAGACGCGGATGTCGTCGTCATGAACGTGCACGAGGTCCTGCACGCGGCGCTCGCCACTGCGCGTGGCATGGCGGAAACGGGCTACCGCCCCCCCCTCCCCGGGCAAGTCATTGTCGCCGGATCGACCGGGCTCGCGAATCTCAAGGGCATGATCGCGAACTTGCACGCCGGCGGCTTCGCTTCTGACCACGACGCACTGTGCGCCACACGAATCGCCGAGGTCATGTGCGGCGGTGATGTCGACCCAGGCACGGCCGTCGACGAGCAGTGGTTGCTCGACCGCGAGCGACACGCCTTCGTAGAATTGTGCGGCACCGAAAAGACGCGGGACCGCATCGCCCACATGATGACGGCTGGAAAACCGCTTCGGAACTGATCGGATGGGGAACCACGCATACATCGTCGCTGCGGTGCGGACACCTGTCGGCAAGGCGTTCCGGGGATCGTTCGCCCACACACGGCCGGACGACCTGCTCGCCCATTGCCTGCGCGCTGCAATCGACCGTTGCCCGGGCCTCGACCCTCAGCTCATCGGCGACGTCATCGTCGGCTGCGCCATGCCCGAAGGGCCGCAAGGCATGAATGTCGCGCGGATCGCGCTGCTCCTCGCGGGGCTGCCGCAGAGCGTCCCCGGGGTGACCGTTAACCGGTTCTGCGCGTCGGGCCTGCAGGCCGTCGCGTGGGCGGCCGACCGCATCCGCCTCGGCGAGGCCAAGGTCATGATCGCGGCTGGTGCCGAGAGCATGAGCCTCGTCCCGATGATGGGGCATCGGCCGGAACTCAACCCGAAGATCTTCGACGACGAAAACGTCGCCATCGCGTACGGCATGGGCATCACCGCCGAGCGTGTCGCCGAGCGATGGAACATCAGCCGCGAGGACCAGGATGCGTTCGCCCTCGAGAGTCATCGCCGTGCGAGCGTCGCCGTAGATGACGGTGCGTTCGTCGACGAGATCGCCCCCTTTTCTGTGACGGCGCACCGGGCCGACGCGGACGGCGGCGTCGCCGCGCACTCGCGGACCATCTCCAAGGACGAGGGCCGGCGGCGTGACACGTCCCTG
>JABSRK010000185.1 GCA_013213915.1 Planctomycetota bacterium | reverse complement strand
TCACCACGCATTTTGGATCGATCCGGATAATCCCAAAAATATCCTCAACGGCAACGATGGTGGATTGTACAGCAGTACGGATGGGGGAAGCTCCTGGCGCTTTCACCATAATCTTCCACTTGGACAGTTCTACCACATTCGCGTAGACAATGAAATTCCATATAACGTATTGGGTGGATTGCAGGACAACGGCAGTTGGGGCTTCACCAGTCGCGTACGTTCGTCCTATGGCATCACCCACGAACACGTATTCCGCATCGGCAGCGGAGACGGTTTCTTGTGCGCCGTGGACCCGACGGATCCCGACACGGTCTACTGCGAGAGTCAGGGCGGCAACATCTCCCGCGTGAACGTTCGGACGGGCGCCACCTCGCGGGTGCGTCGGCCCGGTCAGGCCGCCGGCGGCGGACGCGGTGGCCGAGGTGGCGGTCGAGGTGGTGGGCGCGGCGATCGCAATCGCTACCGGTTCAACTGGGAGACGCCGTTCTTTCTGTCTCCGCACAATCCGCACACGCTTTACTGGGCTGGCAACCGGGTGATCAAGTCCATCAACCGTGGCGACGCGGCCAAGGAGATCAGCGGCGAGATCACCCGCGGCAAGCGAGGCTCGGCGACCGCCCTGGCGGAATCTCCCCATACGGAAGGGGTTCTCTGGGTGGGCACGGACGATGGGGCGCTGTGGGTCACGCGAGTCGGCGGCGGCGAGTGGACGGACGTCACCAAGAACCTGCCTGCTCTCGAGACGCCGCGCTGGATTAGCCACATCGAAGCGTCCAAGACCGCCGCCGGAACGGCCTACATCGTCATCGACGGTCATCGCTCCCATGACTTCCGGCCGCATATCTGGAAGACCACCGATTACGGCGACAGCTTCGAGGACCTGTCGGCGGGGTTGCCTCAGGTCTCGACACGCGTCTTGCGGGAAGACCCGTCCCATCCCGACGTCCTGTACGTGGGCTGCGAGATCGGCGTGTGCGTGTCCGTCGATGCCGGCAAGTCGTGGGCACGTCTGAAGGGCAACCTCCCGACCGTGCGCGTCGATGACATTCTCATTCACCCCCGCGACCAGGAACTCGTAGTGGCCACCCACGGGCGCAGCGTCTGGATCGCAGACGCCTCCGCCGTGCGGGCCCTGACGTCCGCCGTAATGGAGGGCGCGCTCCATTTGTTCGGGCCGAAGGACACCATCGCCTGGCGCATGAACACGGGGACAGGTCGCTACGGCGCGCGACGCTTCAAGGCTCCTACGCCAGCCGGCGCGACGATCTCCTACTGGCTTGGCCGCAAGCCAGCGGACGGAGAGAAGGTATCTGTCGAGGTGCATGACGCGGCGGGAAAGCGCATCGCGCAGATCCGTGAGCCTGGGTCCGAGCTCGGGCTCAACGAGGTGACATGGAACCTGCGCGGATCCTCGGGAGGGGCGGCGCGTGGTCGTGGTGCCCGCGGCGGTGGCCGTCGCGGTGGTCGAGGAGGCCGTGGTGGTGGCCGCAGTCGCTCTGGGGGTGGCGCGGCCGTCAAGCCGGGGACCTATCGGGTGACCGTGAAGATGGGCGACGTGGAAAAGACGGCGGCGCTCCGCGTCGTCGCGGACCCGCTCATCGAGCAAGCAGGGGCAAATCGTCCGTGAGACGAAGGGATGAACGCATGATGATCAGGCAATCTCGACTCACCACGGCGATGGTCCTTTTGGGGCTCGCCGCGTCGGCAGCAGCGCAGACCACGGACGCCGATATGGCGGGCGCCCTCTCGTGGCGATCCATCGGCCCGGCGGTCATGAGCGGTCGTATCGTGGACGTGGCTGTCGTGCCCGGCGACCCAAGCACGTTCTACGCGGCCAGCGGTTCCGGCGGTCTCTGGAAGACCACCAATCGTGGCGGCAGCTTCAAGGCGGTGTTCGACGACCAGGCCGTCATCTCCATCGGCGACGTGGCGCTCGCCCCTTCCAACCCGGACGTCGTCTGGGTCGGCACCGGCGAGGCGAACAACCAACGCAGCTCGTACTGGGGTGACGGGGTCTACAAGAGCACGGATGGCGGTGACACGTGGGAGCATATGGGGCTGCCCGAGTCGCACCACATCGGCCGCATCGTGGTCCACCCGTCCAATCCAGACATCGTCTACGTGGCGGCGCTGGGTCACCTGTACAGCAAGAACGCCGAGCGCGGGCTCTACCGCACCCGCGACGGTGGTAAGGCATGGGAGTTGGTGAAGCACATCGACGCGGACACTGGCGTCGTCGATGTGGTGCTCGATCCGACAAACCCTGACACGCTGTTCGCGGCGAGCTACCAGCGTCGTCGGCGGGCGTGGGACTTCGGCGAGGCGGGTCCAGGGAGCGGGATCTGGCGCTCCAGGGACGGCGGCGACTCGTGGGAGCGCCTGGCCGGCGGGTTACCGTCCGGCGCCATCGGGCGCATCGGCATCGCCATGTTCGCAGGCAACTCCAGCGTCCTGTACGCGACCATCGAGAACCGCAACGAACGCACGGACAAACCGGGGACGGATTCCAACAGCGGAGGCAACCGTCGCGATGATGCCGAGGGTCTCGAAGACATTGGCGGCCAGCGTTGGGGGGACGGCGCCGAAGGAGACGCGTCTCCCGGCGTCGCGGCTCCGGCGATCGTCGGCGGCGAGGTCTACAAGACCGTGGATGGCGGTGATACCTGGGAGAAAGTGAACGAGCGTCCCGTGGGGGGGAGCCCGCCGTACTACTACGGCCAGATCCGCATCGACCCGACGGATCAGGACCGGCTGTGGATGTGCAGCGTCGGTCTCTATCACACGGAGGACGGAGGGAAGACGTGGAAGGGCGACGGAGCGCGCGGTGTCCATGCCGACCAGCACGCGCTGTGGATCGACCCCGAGGACCCGGATCACATGCTGCTGGGTAATGATGGCGGGCTGTGCCGGACCTACGACCGCGCCAAGACGTGGGACGTCTACGAGAACCTGCCGCTCGCCCAGTTCTATGCGGTCGCCGTCGACAACAGCAAACCGTATCGCATCTACGGCGGCCTGCAGGACAACGGCAGTTGGGGGATGCCCAGCGTCGGTCGCGGGCGCCGGGGTATCCAGGAGCACGAGGTCGCCCGCGTCAACGGCGGTGACGGCTTCTACTGCGCCGTGGACCCCGAGGACCCCAACATCGTGTACAGCGAGAGCCAGTTCGGGCGGCCTTCTCGGCTTGACTTGAGGACTCTCCAGCGCAAGAGCATCCGCCCGCCCCGCCGGCGAGGGGAGCCAGCGGCTCGCTACAACTGGAACACGCCCATCGTCATCTCGCCGCACAACGCGCGGACCATCTACATCGCCTCCCAGAGGCTGCACCGGTCCCTCGATCGTGGCGATACCTGGGAGGACATCTCTCCCGACCTGACGACCGACGATGCAGAGAAGAAGAAGGGCAACGTGCCCCACTGCACGATCACCACCGTGAGCGAATCCACGGTCCGCGCGGGCGTCATCTGGGTGGGCACGGACGATGGCAAGGTCTCGGTGACCCAGGATGGCGGCAAGCACTGGCGTGACGTCACCGACCACTTCCCGGCCAAGGTGCGCGGGCTGTGGGTGAGTCGTGTGGAGGCGTCCCCCCACGATCGTGGCACCTGCTACGTCTCGTTCACGGGCTATCGCGAGGATCAATTCACGCCGTACGTGTTCGTCACCGACGACTACGGCGGGAACTGGACCTCCGTTGCTGAGGGCCTGCCCGCATCACCGGTGAACGTGATTCGCGGCGACCCGAAGAACAAGGACCTGTTGTTCGTCGGCACCGAGCAGGGCGCGTGGGCGTCTCTCGACGCGGGTGATACGTGGCATCCTCTCGACGATGGAATCCCGACCAACGCCGTGCATGACCTGGCGATCCAGAACCGCGAGTGCGAGCTGGTGGCGGCCACCCACGGGCGCGGGTTCTACGTCCTCGATTTTTCGGCGCTGCGCCATCTGGGCGCCGACGCCCGCGACAAGGACGTGCACTTGTGCCCGGTCAAGGTGGTGGCGCCGCCGAGCGGAGGTCCCGCGACGGGGTCGAGCACGTCGCGAACCTGGCGCGCGCCCAACCCCCGCTTCGGTGCCAACGTGGTGTTCTGGCTGGGCTCGGAGGCGGAGGACGTGAGCGTCGAGATCCAGGATGTGGTCGGCAACAGGGTCGCCACGGTTCGGGTCGACGCCAAGGTGGGCATGAACACCGGGCGCTGGAACCTCAGCCGTCGCGCCAGCCGGGGCGGCGACCGGGGTGGTCGGGGTGCTCGCAGCGGCCGCGGTGGCCGCGGCGGTGCCCGTGGTGGCGGCGGCGGCGGTTTCGCAGGCTTTGGCCGCGGCGGGGGGTCGGTGGCGCCCGGCACCTACGTGGCGGTGCTGAAGGTCGGCGACACAGAGTACAAGCAGCCCTTCACTGTCGAACGCTCCGCCCCGAACCCATCCCTGGACGGAGACGAAGAAGAAGAGGGCGTTCGCAAGGGGCGCGACCTTTGAAGAGGAGCAGGTCCATGGGGCGACTGATCGCGATTCTCGTCACGGTGTCGGCGTTGGGCGCGCAGGAGACGAAGTACTCCTCCGCCTGGGCGTTGATCAAGGGCGAGCACGACAACGACGGCGACGGCAAGGTCTCGGCGGCGGAGTACGGCCGCGGAGAGACCCGGTTTGCGCGTCTCGACACCAACGGTGACGGCTTCATCACTGAAGGCGAGATGTCGGCGGCGAGTCGCGGTCGCGGTGGGCGCGGCGGTGGTGGCCGCGGCGGCTTCGGTGGCCGTGGCGGCGGTGGTGGCGGTGGCCGCGGTGGGGCGGGTGCGCCCATGAGCGAGCGGGACCGTCAGGCGCGCATGCTGATTCGACTCCTCGGCGCGTCTTCCGACGTGAACAAGGCGCAGTTGGATGCATGGTTCGCAGACCTGGACAAGAACCAGGACAAGAAGCTGGTTGAGAAGGAACTGACCTGCGTCTCGGACACGTGGCGCAAGCTGGCGCTCCGGCGCCTCGACGGGGACAAGGACGGGGCGCTGGGGAAGGCCGAGATCGGCAAGGCGTACGCTTCAGCGGACAAGGACGGTGACGGCACGCTCTCCACCAGGGAACTGGCCGGCAGTGGTCGTTCGTCAGGGACGGCTGGTCGCGGGGGCGGCGGCGGGCGGACGCGCGGGTCCGCTCCGACGGTGGGGCAGGTGGCGCCCGACTTCACCCTGAAGACCCTGAGTGGCAAGGCCAAGCACACCCTGTCGTCCTTCAAGGGCCAAAAGCCCGTGGCGCTGATCTTCGGGAGCTACACGTGACCTCCCTTTCGTAGCTCGGCCGGTCGGCTGAGAGATCTCTACGCGAAGCATGGCAAGGACGTGCAGTTCTTCGTCGTCTACATCACCGAAGCCCACGCGCTGGACGGTCGGGCGCCGATGAACCGCCCCGGTTCACCCCTCGTGGAAGAACCCATGACGTGGGTCGAGCGCAACAAGGTGGCCACCCGCTGCGTTGCCGCCATGGAAATCGAGCATCTGCCCACCTTGATCGACGACCTGGACGACCGCGTCGGGCAGGCGTACCAGGGGCATCCCGATCGCCTTTATCTCGTCGGCAAGGACGGGAAGATAGCGTTCGCGGGGGATCGCGGCCCGTTCGGGTTCCGGCCGCAGGACCTGGAGTCGGCGATCAAGAAGGAGCTGGCGAAGCAGGCTCCGTAGGGCCGGCGTCCCCGTCGTCACCGACGGCTTCCATCGGGCACCCCTCCATCGCCTGTTTGCACAGGGCGGTCTCCTCGGGGGTGCCCGGCTGCTTGTAGACGATCATGTGGTCGCCCGCCGCCGCCATCTTGAAGTGCCCTGGCGCGATGTCGAAGCACTCGTTGCACAGGACGCAGTCGGCGTCGGTGTAGAACCGGCCGGGGACGTTGTCGTTGTGGCGCTCGGAGACGTTGGCCATGACGGGCGATCATACGCGGACGGGTGGGTATGTCACCAGCGGCGCGTGCAGCGTACGCTCTTCAACATGATCCGGGTGTGCTTCGTGTGTCTGGGGAACATCTGTCGCTCGCCGACGGCGGAGGGGGTCTTCCGTGGACTGGTCGAGCAGGCCGGGTTGGCCGATGAGTTCGTGATCGACAGCGCAGGGACATCCGGCTGGCACATCAACGAGACACCGGATGCTCGAGCGACGGAGGCGGCGGCGGAGCGGGGCTACGAGCTCGGTGGCGGTTCCAGGAAGTTCGTCGCAGCGGATTTCGCGCGCTTCGACTACGTCCTCGCCATGGACGCTGAGAATCTGACCGACTTGCGAGGGCTGAGCCGGACCGGAGAGGAGCGGGCGAAGATCTCGCTGTTGCGGGACTACGAGGCGGGCGCGGCGGGGGAGGACGTTCCGGATCCTTACTACGGCGGCGACGATGGCTTCGAGGAGGTGCTGGACATCTGCGAGCGTGGCTGCCGGGGTTTGCTGGATTCGATTCGCAACGAGCACGGGCTGGCATGATCCTGCGGGAGGTGGCGGCGTCGGTTGCGGAGGCGTGCGGGAGCGCCGTCGCAGGTGTGGCGCATGTCGGTGGTGGGGACATCAACGAGGCGCGGGAGGTGCGCCTGGAAGACGGTCGACGCCTGTTCCTCAAGTTCCATCCTGGGGGTGACTCGGCCATGTTCCCCGCCGAGGCGCGCGGCCTGGGGTGGCTCGCGGAGGCCGGCACGCTCGCCGTACCAGAGGTCGTGGCGACGTCGCTTCCGGACGTGGAGGTTCCCTGGTTGCTGATGGAATTTTTGGAACCCGGTCCCCGCCGCAAGGACTTTGACGAGTTCCTCGGCCGCGGACTGGCGGCGTTGCACCAGGCGGACCCGGGGGGCTTCGGACTGGATCACGACAACTTCATCGGCCGCTTGCCCCAGTCCAACACTCCGTGCGACGCTTGGTCCACGTTCTACCGGGCGCAACGCCTGGCGCCGCAGATCGAAGCTGCTGCGACGGCTGGTCTCATCGGCGGCACGCTGCGCGCGTCACTTGACCGCTTGCTGGACCGTCTCGACGACCTGGTCGGTCCGGCGGAGCCGCCCGCCCGTCTTCACGGTGACCTGTGGGGCGGCAACCTGCACGGCACTGCCGACGGGTATCCGGCGTCGATCCTGACTGGCGCGACCGCGTTGCTTTGTGTCAACTGTATCCCGTGCTCGTCCACGTCAACCTCTTCGGCTCGAGCTACGTCTCCAGCGTCGAGGGCATCGCCGCGCGCTACGCCTGATTCAAGTCCAGGCGGGGTATAGGGGGAGGGGTGGCGCCTGACGGATAATGCGGGAAGGGCTATAATTGGCCCGTTCCCCCAACAGAACCAACGCAGTACACGGCCCGACTCGAGCGTGCTTGGACCAGTCTGCATGCACGCG
>JABSRK010000184.1 GCA_013213915.1 Planctomycetota bacterium | reverse complement strand
GACTGCGTCAGTCGGATTTCGACTCGCCGGAGCGCGTGGGAAAGCTCGCCGCGGCGGCCAACCTGACGGTGGAGGCGTTCCGGGCCCGCTTTGGCCGGCTACCCCGACGGGAGCCACCGCCCCTGGACTTCATGGCCGGCGAGGGCTGATACGGGCCGCTTGGATCGTCTATAAGACCTTGCCTCAACGGAGATAAGGTCCGAACGTCCGCCATCCCCAAATCTCGGCGCACCTTCTTTATTCAATTGATCATGAAGTTATGATCAATGTGCGCCATGACCACTACCCTCCCCGAACTCTTCCGCCTTCTCGCCGACCGGACCCGGCTGCGCGGCCTCGGCCTGCGCGGACGTGAGGAACTGGCGGTGGGCGAGCTGGCCAGCGTCTTGGGATTGTCCGCCTCCCGCCTCGGCAACCACCTTCGACAGCTCCGCGAGGCCGGGCTGGTGCAAGATCGCAAGGAGGGCACATGGACCTTCGTGAGCCTGCGCAAGAACGGCGCGCTCCCCTCCGAACTCTGGGTTGCGGTCGAGGCGGAACTCGCACGCTCGACGGATACGAAAACAGACATCGAGCGGCTGGCCGAAGTCTTGGAGGCACGTCGCCACCGCAGCCGTGCATACTTCGACCAGGTGGCGCCGGAGTGGGACATGATCGGCTCCGACTTTCGCACGGGCGTCGCTCGTGCACGTGTCGCTGCCAGCCTCGTCCCCAGCGGGCTCGTCGTCGCCGACGTCGGCTGCGGCACAGGCTACCTTGCGAGCGGCCTCGCATCGCTCGTATCCAGGATCATCCTCGTCGACCACGCGCCCGGCATGCTCGAGGCGGCGAAGCAAAACCTGGAGGGCTCGCGCTGCGAACTCGAGTTTCGTTGCGGCGAGATCGACGATCTCCCCCTCGCCGACGGCGAGGTTGACGCGATCTTGGCAGGGATGGTGCTGCACCACGCCCCTGACCCCACGGCATTTTTTCGCGAAGCCTCTCGTGTCCTCAAACCGGGTGGCGTCCTCGTCGCCGAGGACCTGCTCCCCCATCGTGAGGCCTGGATGCGCGACACCATGGCCGATCTCCGACTGGGCATGGAACCGCGCGACCTCACAGCGCGGCTCACTGACGTCGGCTTCGTCGACATCATCCATGAGTCCGTCGAAGACGCATACACCCCCGAGCACCCCGACGGCGCACGGGTCGAACTACCCCTCTTCCTCATCCGTGCACGGAAGGGGCCATCGGAATCACCGGAGAATCACCCATGACCGTCAAGCAACTGGATTACAAGGTCGCAGACCTTTCACTCGCCGCCTTCGGCCGCAAGGAGATCGAACTCGCCGAACACGAGATGCCCGGACTCATGGCCCTTCGTCACCGTTACGGCGAGTCCAAGCCACTCGCCGGGGCCCGCATCACGGGCTCCCTCCACATGACCATCCAGACCGCGGTTCTCATCGAGACTCTCATCGATCTCGGCGCGACGGTTCGCTGGGCGTCGTGCAACATCTTCTCGACCCAGGACCACGCCGCCGCTGCCATCGCCGTCGGCCGCGAGGGGACCCCGGAAGATCCCAAGGGCATCCCGGTCTTCGCGTGGAAGGGCGAGACCCTGGAAGAGTACTGGTGGTGCACGGAACAGGCGCTGACCTGGCCCGACGCTGATGGCCCGAACACCATCGTCGACGACGGCGGCGACGCGACGCTGCTAGTCATGAAAGGCGCCGAATTCGAACAGGCCGGGGCCGTCCCCGATCCGACCGAGGCCGATTCCGAGGAGTGGCGCGAGGTCCTCGCGATCCTCCGCGCGAGCCTCACAAGCAGCAAGGACAGGTGGAGCCGGGCGGCGGCGATGATCCAGGGTGTCTCCGAAGAGACGACCACGGGTGTCCATCGTCTGTATCAGTTGCAAGAACAGGGCATGCTCCCCTTCCCCGCCATCAACGTGAACGATTCGGTCACCAAGTCGAAGTTCGACAACCTCTACGGTTGCCGACACTCGTTGGTCGACGGGATCTGCCGTGCCACGGACGTGATGCTCGCGGGCAAGGTGGCGGTCGTGTGCGGGTACGGCGACGTTGGCAAGGGCTGCGCCCAATCGCTGCGCGGCCAGGGAGCTCGCGTGATCGTCACCGAGATTGACCCCATCTGCGCGCTGCAGGCCGCGATGGAGGGATACCAGGTCCGCCGTATCGAGGATGTCGTCGGGGACGCGGATCTCTTTGTCACCTGCACGGGAAACAAGGACATCATCACCGCCGAGCACATGGCGGCGATGAAGCACAACGCCATCGTCGGCAACATCGGCCACTTCGACAACGAGATCCAGATGGCCGAGTTGACCAAGACGCCAGGGATCGAGCGAGTCAATATCAAGCCACAGGTCGATGAGTGGAGATTCGCAGACGGCCACTCCGTGATCATCCTGGCCGAAGGACGACTGCTGAATCTCGGCTGCGCGACCGGACACCCCTCCTTCGTGATGTCGAACTCGTTCACCAACCAGGTCCTCGCCCAGATTGAACTCTGGACCAAGAACTCGGAGTACGACAACGGCGTCTACACGTTGCCCAAGCACCTCGACGAGGAGGTGGCGCGGCTGCACCTCGATAAGCTCGGTGTCGTCCTCACCGAACTCACGGAGGAACAGGCCAGCTACCTGGGCATTCCGCAGAATGGTCCGTTCAAGCCGGGGCACTACCGCTATTGAGCGACACCTTCGAGTTGCCTGACCCCGTCCCGGGAGTAGGCCCCCTCGGCGTCCGGGTCGTCGGAAATGACGGCCCGGTCGTCGTGCTCGTCCATGGGCTGGGACGGGTCGCCGCGTGCTGGGCAAACGTCGCGACGCACACGCGGGATCGCCTGCGCCTCGTCCTGCCCGACAACCCCGGGCTCGGCCGTAGCTCCCACGTCAGGGTTCCGCGGACCATCTCGGAGCACGCCGCGTTGCACCTGGAGACTTTGGAAGCTCTCCACTTGCCACCCCCCTACCACTGCGCGGGACTGAGCTTGGGAGGCATGGTGGCGCCGGAGCTCGCTGTCGCACTCGGAGACCGGGCCGCGTCGGTGACCCTGTTCTCTGCGAGCGCACGAGAGAGCGGATTCTGGCGACTCTCCGGGCGATCCATGTGCCGCATGGCCGCACGGGTCATACGCCACCTCAGCCTGGACCACCGCGTCAACATGCCTGAGCTTGTACGCCCTGAGCTGCTCGCAGCCGACCCCGAACTCCCGCACCGACTCGACGCGCTGCAGCGAAGCGAGGGCTTCAGCTCTAGGAACGGCACACGCCAGTTGCTCGCCGCCATGCGCTGGAAGATCCGCCCCATTCTCGACCGCCTTCCCAAGCGACGACTCGTCGTCGTGGGGTCCAATGACAGGCTCGTTCCGGCCTATAACAGCCACCGGCTCGCGCGCCTGCTGAACTGCCCCATACAGGTGCTGGAGGGATACGGGCATGACCTCGGCCATGACGCGCCGGAAGAAGTAGCGCGGGTGCTGATCGAGGTGTGCGACGCCTAACCCGAGGCCCCATCCCCAAGCCGTCGGTGCGCGGCAAGGGCCTCGGCGTGGTTCTGAGGAAACGGAGAAGCACCGACCAGGACCGCGTCGAGCGCGGCACGCACCTGCCGTGCGCACGTGTCTGGACTGATGCCCCCGGTCCCCGTGCCAAGTCCGGGAAACGCGAGGGTTCTCACGTGATCCGACACGGGCTGTCCCGCATGGTCCCCGTACGGCATCCGCCCCTTCACCACGAGAAGCAGCGCCGCCCGGGCCGCGAGGTACGGGTTCACTGAGTTTTCCAGCGCCATCGGAACGCGCATGGTCGGCGCCGCCACGAGCCACGGGATCCGGGCGTCGCCGGTCGCGACGATCTCCGCAGTTCCGACCAGGAGTTCACCGTCATGGCGGATGCGGATGCGCTCCTGCAGCCGTTTCTCGATGCTCTCCCCGAAGCGCGACGCGTACACCGCGTCGACTCCGCCGCGCATGAACCCGAAACTGTTGGCCGGACTCACCACCGCGTCGCAGACGACATCCAGGATCGACCCTCGATGCACCGTCACCTCGGCGACGTCCCCACACGCCCGCTCCCACGCCCCCGCGAGCGCGTCATCCTGTGCCGCGAGCACCACTCGAGGTCCGCTCATCCCATGAGGTTACAGCCCCGCGCCCGGGAGGTTGTTCTCCTCTTGCGGGGCTGGCATCATGTCGCCCTCCACCGCCGAGGTGGCGGAATTGGCAGACGCGCTAGGTTCAGGTCCTAGTTCCCTTTATTGGGAGTGGGGGTTCAAATCCCCCCCTCGGCATCAGCCCACGCGCTCGCGACGTGGGCTTTTCTTTTGCCCTGGCCGTCGACCCCTCGTGCTGAGCTCAAAGCACCTTCCAGCGAAACAGCTTGGCGAACACCCAGAGGGGACCGATGAGCAGGTGCGCCAGGTTCCGGTGGAAGGCGGGACGTCGCCTTTCAAAGAGGAGATGTCCGAGATACTGGACGACCCAGCCAGCGGCGAAGAGGGACCAGAGGACGGCGAGCGGAAGGCGCGAGCCCGCGGCATGGGAGAGGGCCGCCGCGAAAGCGAAAGGGACGGCCAGGCGCCAATCGAGCCACAGGTACCAGAGCAGGACCGGGGCGAAGAGTGCGCCCGCGAGATCGACCCCCACGGCCACGCCCGGGTCGACAAGGACGACGCGAGACAGCAGGCCCAGGATAGCCACCATGAGGACGGGGATCCCGGCCAAGTGGGTCACCTGGTTGCCGCGTGCCCGGTGATAGCTGGCGTAGTCCGCAAACCAGGGCGCGAGCCGCGGTGACGCTTCGCAGCGCATCATCCGCAAACCTCCGTCATACGGATCGCGAAACGATACCGGGAAGATCGACGGCAGGACTCAGTTGAACAACAGCGTCGCCATGTCGGAGATCCTGGCCACGCTCGACGGGGAGGTGGGGTCAATCAAGGCAACCTGCAGGTACACCCGGATATTGGCGAAGGCTCCTGCGGGGAACGGCGTCAGATTCAGGAGCACAGCTCCGTTCCCGGACCCATCCAACACACCGCCCCAGTTAGCCGTGATGCCGGGAAAGCCGACGCCGAACGACTGAAGGAAAAAGGGCGTCGGGTTGAGCGGTGACGAACGAGGATCGCCCGCCGACAGCCCGATACCCGGGAAGACGGAATCCGAAGCTACGGTCAGGTACTGGGCGTTCGGCGACTGCGGATAGGAAATGGCGAGACCGAACAGCCCCGCCAAACCTGTACCGGGATTGGTGGGCGGGATGAAGTGCGGCGCGATCGCCGCAGCCTGCAGGATCCCGAACGCAGAGTTGCCCAGGACCTGGGTGACGGCGCCGACGGCGTCGACGTGCATCAGGCGCGAACCGAATGAACCGCCCGCTTCGGTGACGTAGAACCCACCCTCGCTATCAGGCAGCAGGTCCTTGATGTTCCCGAGCATCCCCGACGGGACCCAGGTCGTCGCGGTGCCGCCGTTACGAGGAACGCGAATGATCGAGTCGTACGACGACAAGGCGACGGCGTAGTCGCCGTTGGGGAAATTGGCGACCCCGACGGGTCCGCCAGCGATACCCGTCGCGATGGACGTGATCGTGCCGGCAGCGTCGATGCGTTGCAGTTCCCCCTGAAGCGGGAGTGTCACCACATAGTCGCCGTATCCAAAGGACCCGGTCGGCTCGACCATCAGGCCATACGGGTTTCCGGTCAGCGTGGCGACGTACGACCAGGCGCCGGTGGAATCAACTCGGAGCAGTGACGACGGCGAGCCGCCGCCCGTCCCGCCCCAAGATCCCGTCGCGTATGCCGCGATGAGAAAATCGCCGTTGTGGTCCTCCGCAATACGGTTCGGAGTGTTGGTGACGAGACCCACCGGGGATTCGTTGCCGAGCACGTCCACGCGGGTGAGAGTCAAGCCGTTGAAATCGGCGAAGACGACGTCGCGCTGTTTGGTGACGAGAATGCCGGACGGCCAGATCAGCGTCGGCGCCGTGCTGAGCACGGTGGTCATCCCCGTGGCGGGGTCGTACATGTTTGCCGAGTTGGGGGCGGTGTCGGTCCACACGATGGCTCCACCCGGGATGGGGAGGGCCGGCTGGGCGGAGAGGGTAGCGGCAAAGACGACGACAAGGATGGCAACACGACGCATGGCAGATCCTCTCTGGCAGGGGCAACCGAGGGCCCTCCATTGTGGACCGCCCGGCTCCCGCGGTCAAAGCATCCCTTGAGCCCCCAGAGACCCCCAAAAACCGCGGGGGTTCGTCGCACCCGTCAAGTCGGCTAACCTCCCTGACCCGTGAACAAGGACAGGAAGAAGGACAAGCCGGGCGACCCGGAGGTCAAGGTCGTCGCGCGCAACCGTCGCGCGAAGCACGATTACAACATCGAAGAGACGGTGGAAGCCGGGATCGTCCTCGTCGGGAGCGAGGTGAAGGGCCTCCGGGGTGGCCAGGCGTCCATCCGGCAAGCCTACGCACGGGTGGACGGCGACGAGGTCTGGCTCCTGGGCGCCCATATCCCCGAGTACAGCGCCGCCAGTTGGACGAACCACGATCCCGATCGACGCCGCAAACTCCTCCTCCACCGGCGCCAGATCAAGAAGCTCGCCCGGGCGATCCAGGTCGCCGGCCGCACCCTGGTACCGATGCAGATCCACTTCAACGCCCGAGGCATCGCCAAGGTGCTGTTGGCGCTCGCCGTCGGCAAGAGGCGCCACGACAAGCGCGACCGGGAATCGCGAAGAGAAGCGGAACGGGAGATCTCCCGCACGATCCGGGGGAATGGGCCTTCTTGACGTATAATCACTTGTCTCTTTGATAATTGGCTGGCATCAAGCCGGCTTCGGGGGCGACAGGCATCGACCGGGTCGACCGAGGCATGGGTGGCGTGCAGAGGTTCCACGGAGGCCTCTCAAAACACCGTGGGCATTTTAGTTGCCAACAGCAACTTCGCTCTCGCGGCTTAATTGTCGCGCGCCGACGTTGACCCTGTCCGCGGGTCTTCGAAGGCGACCAATCCGCGGACTGGCTCGCGCACTCCCGTCTGTGACGAGGCGAGCGAGATTCGAACAGGCTGGTCCTGATCCGATCCTGTCGGTTGGAGCGGAACGGGACGAGACACCATAGACCGACTACGCACGTAGAGGCTCATGTCGAGGGGCTACGGGACGGGGGTTCGATTCCCCCCGCCTCCATGGGACCGCGGAGCAGGGCTCGACTCTCTGCTCGGCGGTCCCTGTTACCCTCCCCCCCATGGCCAACATGGGCGACGCTCTGAACAAGGCCGGTCTGATCAGTGACCGGGAGCTTGCGCGCAGCAAGCCACGCAAGCGAGCCGACCGCGACCTGCTCATGGAGCGTCACAAG
>JABSRK010000183.1 GCA_013213915.1 Planctomycetota bacterium | reverse complement strand
GCCGTTCCTCTCGCCCTCCCGCCGCCGACCCCCTTCGACGCCAGGTTGTGGCGAACCCTCCTCCCCCAGGAATGCCACAGCGCGGATTGCGCGAGGCGAGTAGGTAGCACCCGCACCACCCGTCGCGCATCACCGGAGCCTCGCTCGTCGTCGCGCCACTCGATGATGCCACCATCCCGCCGAGGCGTCGCCGAGGCGTCGGGAAGGATTGCGCTGCGAGGACGTCATCCGCGCCTATCCGGATGACCACAAGGCGTGGAACAACCTCGGCGTCTACCACTATCTCCCGGACCCCAAGCTGGACGACCATGAACCCGATTTCGATGCCGCGGACCGCGCGTTTGCGCATGCCGTCGAGAGCCAACCGGGCTACAGGCGCGGGCGTCTCAACCGTGCTCGCGCGCTCCTCGAACGACAGCGAGTGGCCGAGAAGGACGCCGACCTCACTCCCATAGAGGCCTGGTTGGCTTCCGGTATTCGTCGGGAGGACCCGGATGCGCTCAACCTGGCGGCTCGTGCGGATCTTCGCATGTGGAGTCGCCGTCCTCCGGGGCTGACCCGGACGGGGAGGCTCGAGCGTGCCTATGACCGCTTCGTCCGCGCCGCCCGGGAATTTTCGAGACAGGTGCAGCCGGCGCGCGCGGCCGGCGCGTGGAAGGAGGCAGGGCTCGTCGCACGAGAACGCGGCAAGCTCGGCGAAATGAAGGATGCCTACCGCCGCGCTCTCGAGTTGCGTCCCACGATGCAGGGTGCGGCGGCGATGCGGCGGGCGATCGAGGAGTGAACGGCGGTCCGCCGCCCCTCTCTATCCGTCCTTCGGGCCGATCGTCACCGTCGTCGACCCGAGCCCGTCGCCCCGCGGCGATGTCCCCACCAGGTACGCGTTGACGTGGTACTTGCCGGGGGGGAGAGCTTCTGGCAGGTCGATGGCGACGCTGACACTCCCGCCCTTCACGTCCAGTTCGGTGCGCGCGACGGTCGGGTTGTTGGCTTTGAAGTGGTTCTGTACGACCGTGGAATCCACCGGGGCGCTGGCGGGGTCGGGGCGTTCGAGCCCGGGGGCCGGTCGGGTGACCGGTCGATCGACAGTGACCAGCAGGCGCCCCGCGCCCTTTCCACACGCGATGTGGACTTCCATGGGCGATCCAGCGTGAGGAGACCTGGAAGTCGTGACGGTGAGATCACGGTCGGGAAACGGGACGGATGTCGCCGGATCGCCCAGCAGGTTGTAGAGATAGAGGTGGTCCTTGACGAGCGCCTTGGCATCGATGGCGTCGGAGAGAAACGGCGCCGCCATCGTTGCGATCGCTCCTGTGGATTCGGCCATCATGGTGGTGCGCGCGTCTTGCAGGACTTCGCCCAGCGGCCGCCTCCCCTTGAAGAATGCTCGCGTGAGACCGAGACCGATGAGCGCGTCCGGATACGGGTGGGAGATGCGGGACGATGCGATGACCGCAGCCGGCCCGCCGTCCTTGCGCAACAGGAGCTCGCTGATGCAGTCGCGGGAAGGCTCATCGAACATCCCAGTCCAGCACGCGATGATGGCGAGTACGGGATTCCGTCCGCCCGCATCGATGGAGGCAACGGACTCGGCGTCGAGGATCGGCCACTTGAGTCCCGAAGCATCACGGATGGAGTCAAGCGCTTGTGACGACCCGTGGCCCACGTAGGTGAAGACCAACGAGCCTTCGTTGAATTCCGACACGATGCGTTCGCTGAAGCGAGATGCCGGCCAGTAGAACGGTGAGCGCGGGTTGCTCCAGGTCATCGAGAGGCGGAACGCGGCCGGGATCTCCTTGCCGACGACGCTCTTGAAGGTGCGTTCGAGCAGCCGATCGATGATCGGGTTGAAGCGGGCCTGGCCCGCGACGAACCGTATGCGTCGGCGCCAGGTTCCCGCCGGCGGTTTCGTTTCGAGATCGATGATGCGGTTGACGAGGCGCAGCGTCCCGTCCGGAGTGCGGACGGGCAGGCGTCCGACGCAGATGTCGGGGATGCCGTCGCCATCAATGTCGCCGTAGAGCCCATCGGTCGCCGTTGCGCCGTTGTAATCCGTCATCACCATCTGGGTCGGGATTGTCTCCTGGCTGGAGATCCAGTCCGCGCCGTGGTCGGCGTCGCCAACGATGAGGAGGTACTTGGGCTTGAGTTTCCAGTTACGGTGCGCGGCGCGGACGAACTCCGTGATCGCGCGCGGGTCGAAGCGCCCGTGTGTGAACGTGTCGTAGAGTTCGCGGGCCTCGACGACGGCCGGGGTGAAGCCCCGTGAGCGTCGATGCTCCACCAGGGGAACGATCAGGGGGGCGAGCCTGGAGGTCGTCACCACGACCCAGTCCGCGCCGGGTCCGGGCATGTGCGCCGTGGTCGACCGCAGCGGTGCGACCGTATCCGGCGCTCGGAAGGCGTTCATGCCGGCGCAGATGTACTCCAGCGGGCCCGCATCGCGGCGCCCAGGGTCGACCCGTCTTGCGGTTGCCCAGGAGTGGCGCTGGACGTCGTAGACGAGCAGGCCCCCGGCCCGTAGCGCGCTGAACTCCAGCGGTTGCCCGGCAGGGAGGCGCGAGCCGTCGATGCGGTAGTGGATCTGCTCATCGACGGCTGAAGGGCCCATCAGGAGGGTCCCGAATTTCAGCGTCATGCGATCGATGAGGAGTCGGTTTCGCGAGCGTCCGACCTCGTTGCCCGGTTCGTCGTACGCGGAGACGGGTGACAGGTTCTTGACCTGGATGCTGTTCCTGCGCTCGACGATTCCGGCCGGGATGGGGACGCGGATCTCCTTTTCGAGCGGCGTGTCCCATTCGACCGCAGGCAGGTCCCGGCCGTTGACGTTGACGACCACCTTCTGCTTGATTCCCGGAACAGGTGGGCCGACGATCTCGATCACCATCTCGGCGCCGAGCGAACGACGCGGCTCGGGTTGGATCGCGCAGACGCAGGTTGCGCTGGTCCTGACGCCGGGCTTGGCGTTCGTTGGTGCGATGACCTCGTGCCAGTGCCAGTGGCTTCGCTGGCGTCCGCTACGGATGACGTCTTTGCGAACGCAGGCGAGAGGGGCGAAGAGCTTGTCCTCCTCCAGTACGATGATGCGTCGGGCCGTGTCGGTGACCTCCCGGGACAGAGGGACCGGGGCGAGGCGTCCGATGCGGCGCGGATTCCGAGCGTGTTTCAGAATGTACACCCCGTCCTTGGAATGGGGCCCCGTGCTCCTGCGCCCGAAGAAGATGACGCCGTCGCCGGGGTCGAGCCGTCCGTCTCGACCGCCTCGGATCTCGATCGGCACCTGGACGCCGTCCTGGACGAGCGTCAGCGAGTCGGGGGAGATGGTCCGCACGTCCACGTGTTCTGCTATCCGCGCGTACGAGAGCAGATACAACCCGTCCTTATCGACAGTGACCCGCAGCGGTCGGAACCCGCGTTGCGCGGGGATGGCAGCGGCGAGGCACAGGACGAGGGTGGTGGTGCGGAGCATGAGGGCGCCTCTGGGAGAAGGAAGCCCACCACTATAGGAGTCGCTGGCCCGGCCCGAAAGAGCGACACGCCCACGCTCCGACGCCATCTATAGGCCAGGCACTGCTTTACCGACGTCCTGAGGGTCGTTACGCTGCATGCGCCATGCGGGTTCTGTTCATCTATCCGAGCATCGACTGCCCGCCGGGGATCAACCACGGCATCGCTGCCCTGTCCGGGTGCCTCAAGGAGGCTGGCCACGAGGTCGGCCTGATTCACGTCTGTGAGGCGTTGTGGGCGATCCCGACCATGGACGAGATCAAGGATCAGGTCCGGGCCTTCCAACCGGACATCATCGGTCACTCGGTGATGAGCCAGCAGTACGCGTGGTCCGTGGATGTGGCCGAGGCCCTGCGCGACGCGTTCGGCATCCCCCAGGTCATTGGCGGCGTCCATGTGACGATGGTGCCGGATGAGGTAGTGGAGGAGGCGCATTACGAGTACGCGTGCGTTGGAGAGGGCGAGTTCTCGATGCTGGAGCTCGTCGAGCGTTTCGCCAGCGGGGGAGACCTGACGTCGGTCCCGAATATGCGGATCCCGGAGCGGTTCAGCCCGACGGGTGAGGTCGTCACCAATGCCGTCGATCCGTTTCCTGACCTCGCGACTCTCCCTGAGCAGGATTTCGAGCTGTTCGACCTTGATCACATCGTTCGTGTGAAGAAGGGCTGGATGGGAATGCTCACCAGTCGCGGGTGCCCGTACAAGTGCACCTATTGCTTCAACAAGGAGATCGTGGACCGTTACGTGGAAGACGGCGCCGCCAAGAAGGCGAAGGAATACCTGCGCCACTTCCCGACTGAACGCGTGATCCGCGAAATCAAGGACCTCAAGGCCCGGCACCCGCACATCGAGACGTTGATCTTCGACGACGACCTGTTCACGCTGAACCGACAGTATGTGGAGGAATTCACCAGCGCATACAAGGACTCAGGCATCGGGTTGCCGTATGTGGTGAACGCCCACGTCCAGCAATTCAGTACTGAGATGGCGCAGCAACTCAAGGACTCGGGTTGCATGATCGTCAAGTACGGACTCGAGAGCGGCAGTGAGGAGATTCGTCGCAAGGTGCTGTGGCGGTTCATGACCAATGACGCCATCGAACGTGCGTTCGCGGCCGCCCATGAGTGCGACCTGCACACGTCGGCGTTCATCATGTTCGGGCTCCCGTTCGAGACCCGTGAGCAGATCTTCGAGACCATTCGGCTGTGCGCGCGCATCAAGATGGGTCGCTTTCGCTGGGCGATCTTCTTCCCGTTTCCCGGCACGGCGGGCTACCGGATCTCCGAGGAGAACGACCTCATCGACCGCGAGAAGATGGCCCGACTTGGCAACTACTTCGATGGGTCGTGTCTCAGGTTCGGCGCCGATCACGACCTCCTGCTCGAGAAGCTCGGCAAGGTGTTCCACTGGTACGTCAACGCGGAGTCCGACTGGCCGAGCGCCCCGATCTACCGGAAGCTCGTGGACGAGGTCGAATCCTGGGATCGGGACGCGTTCGAGCGCCACAAGGAGGCCCTCCAGGAGCGGGATCGGGTGCTCTCCGAAGAACTCTTAGAGAAGTGCATCCCCCACTACTCCATCCGCTACAGCCACGTCATGGCCGTCAATTCGGAGTTCGTGGCGTGGGAGCGTCGCGAGTTGGCGACAGCCGGCGGATCGGGGTCACCGATCACCTACACGCTGGACTAGACAGCACTTGCGGCATCTGGGGACCCTCCCCGTGCGCTCCTGTCCCGGTTCGTCCAAATTCTCCCTTTGGACTGAGGTTGGGAAATGCCGATCTAAGTCATGAAGGCGAAGCCCGTGCCAACGCTTCCACCAAAGGACCGGGAAGGACGGACGTACCCACGGGCGCAGGGGGAATACCGGTGAGATTCAAGCTACAGACTGACTATGCCCTGAGGGCCATGGTCTACATGGCGGCTAAACAGGCGAATTGCACGACCGATGAGATCGCGAGCTACTACGGCATCAGCTCGGCTCACCTCGGCCGCGTCATCCGTCGCCTGCAGAGCCACGGTTTTGTGAAGGCGATCCGCGGACGCCGCGGTGGCGTTCGGCTCGACCGTGATCCGGAGACGGTCACGTTGGGCGAGGTCGTCGAGACGCTCGAGCAGGGTGCACAGCCCCTCGATCCGCCTCACGGCGAGCCTTCCAACGGCATCGACGAGAGCCTGCGGCTGAAGGCGGTCCTCCGCCGCGCCCACGGCCTCTTCGTCAATTATCTGAACAAGGTCACGATGGCTGACCTGGCGTCGGAGGGACTGCCCCCGAAGCCCCAGCCTCAGACCACGGCTGGCCCTACGGGTCAGAACGAGACGGCTACACAGCAGGACTCGGGTACGTCGTTCACGACGCGTCCCGAGCCGATCGGCGCTCCGTCAACCGGCGTCAGCCCGACCGGATACGGTCCCAGCAACCTGACCTACTGAGTTCCGTCGTTCACGCACGAGAAGACGCGGCCAGCGCCTTTGGCGCTGGGCCGCGTCTTGCTTAAAAGCGCCTCCCTTCGCGCTTTTTTTCCCGCCTCTTCAGTCGCCGCTCGCCAGACGGAGCCAGGGAGCGCTTCTTCTGGGGTTCCTTGCGATCCTGATCTTCGGCTGCGGTACGATATGGGCGCGGGCAGCTTGGCCGCCCACACCCTCCCCATCACTACGGAGTTGCAGCATGACCCGGTTTGCTCGCGTCTCGTACGTTCTTGCCCTTCTGGTGGCTGTGGTCCCAGCGCAGGGTCGCCACGTCTTCGTCATGGACAGCGGGTCTGCCATCACCTACACGGGGCAGAT
The DNA here is from genome assembly GCA_013213915.1 of Planctomycetota bacterium. Classification (GTDB taxonomy): domain Bacteria; phylum Planctomycetota. Next base: position 1,094 of record JABSRK010000183.1, on the reverse strand, counting down.
GCAGGTTCCGCTTTTTGGCACCCAACCCATCACGGGTCAGCCGTCGAACCAGTTCAACGTTCAGGGGACTGCGGAAGTGGATCTGACCGTGGTCGCGGGTGTGCCGACCGCCGGTCAGCTCGTGTCGGGTGGCGTAGCCGGTCCCACGGGGCCGCTAAATGCCGTCGTGTCGGTCCCGTTTTTCGGGAACCTCGCGACCATTTCCATCACCGGGGTAACCCTCGATGTGACCTCGACCCCGTTCGCCATCAACCAGGGGGCGTTCACCACCATGGCGCAGGTCAACCTGCTGTCGGGATCGGCCGTCGTCACGGCGCTTGGATCGACGAGCAACATCACGCTAGGTGGCCAGGCGACCCCGCCCTCGTCGTTGTCCGGAACCGTGACCACGGTGCCGGGGGGCTACACCGCCTCAATCCCTCTCAACAACGTGACCTTCACGTTCACGGATCCCGCTTCCGGTTTGGGTGGGAACCTCACGCTGGCGGGTTCTTTTGTCTCTACCTACCGGCCGCTGAACTCGGCGACCCAGGGCGTCTCGGTCAGCACCGGTGGCGTACAGACGCTGCAGTTGTCCACGGGTGGCGCGTTCGGTGGGGACCAGTACCTGGTCCTCGCATCGGGGAGCGGTACTTCGCCGGGGCTTCCCATTGGCGGCGGCTTGGTGCTTCCCCTCAATATCGATCCCTGGTTCCTCCAGTCGCTCCAGTCTCCGAACGTGCTCCCGTTCGGCAACACGGGGGGTAACCTCGACTCCTTGGGGAGGGCGATCGCGACCATCACCGTGCCCTCCGGGCTCCCACCGTCGGTGGCGGGACTGACGTTCGACTTCGCGTACGGCACGGCCTCCGCGACCGGCTATGGAATGGTGAGCAACCCGTTTTCTCTCGTGCTGCTTCCGTAGGGCGGAGTCTTCCGCATAAACAAGGAGCCGGTGAACCCTTCGGGGAACACCGGCTCCTCAGCTCCTGCCGCGATCTGTAGGTCAGCCGCGCCGCGTGAGCGGCTCGACGTTCCATTGTTGAGTGGTCCTATTGCAAGGGGCGTACCGGGCGAGTCCCTCGGGACGGGGGTGGACAGTCCGCCCTTGCGGG
>JABSRK010000182.1 GCA_013213915.1 Planctomycetota bacterium | reverse complement strand
CGTGCGTGCGTATTGCAAGGACGCCGATCTCGACATCCTCGGGCGCTTCGGCAACTACAGCTACTTCAACTCGGACATGTGCATCCGTGCCGCGATGGACCTGGTCAAGGAGCGGTACGCCGCCCGTCGATGACCAGCAGCCGTGAGGACGCCGATAGCCCGACGGATCGGCCGTCCGTGTCCATCGCCTCTACGCGCCAGCTGATGGGCAGATAGCCGTCGAAGGCCCCCTGCTCAGGTGGCCACAACGTGGCACCCTCGAAAACGAGGTCAGCCAAACCCACGACGAAGCGTTGCGAGCCTGCCGGCGCGCCAGCGACGCGGCGCGCATTCTGTTCGACCGTCAACTCGAACGAGAACTCGCGTTCCGGTGCGGAGAGGTGCAAGACGAAGCGGTGGAGGCCGGATTCGGCGTCGAATGCGACGGCCATGGGGGAGCACACGGTGACGTGCAGGCCCTCCTTTTTCGCCTCTGCCGTGGCGTTCAGAGAGGCGGGCAACTGGACGTCTCGAGATTCAGGCGGGCGCCATGTTCGCGGCGATCTGGAGACGATGCCCACGCCGTCAGCGCCGATCGCGGCGACCCCGCCGTCACGCGGGAACACCGGTATCGGCGGGAAGTCACCCTGCGCCGGTTCTGTCACCCCGAAGAGGGGTCGAACGCTGACCGGGTCCACGGTCGCGACGTAGTACCTGATCGGTCGCCCGAGATCGTCCTGCCATCGACGTATGGGCCGCTCGGGTCGCAGGAGGGGGTCCAGCCACCGCCAGCGCGCCGTCTGGATCAGCGCGTCGCACGGCACCCGCGGCCGGATGAAGGGCGGTCCCATCATGGTGCTCAGGTATGTCGAGATGGTCGTGCAGCCGAAATACTCGAGCGGCGTGTCGAGGACGACGAGCATGGTCTTGTCCCCATGGAGCTCCGACTGCTCCACCAGCGCGACCTGCATGTCCCGTATCTGGCCGCTGCCGCCCTCCCATGATCGGAGGTTGACTTGCAGGATTACGGCGTAGCCGATCGCGAGCAGTCCAGGGACGACGAGGCGCAAAGCGCCGCGTCCCTTCGTCTTGGCTGGGGTCCACGGGTCGACGAGTCCGACGGCCAACCAGGCGACGAGGAATGCGATGAGGTGGTACCACGACCGGGAATTCAGGAGGTACTTGTTGACCCAGAACACCTCCCAAACGGGGAGCCAGGAGACGAGCGTGAACGTGACGGCGACGGCGATGAACCCGAATGCGCCGCGCTTCTTTGGAATGGCCAGGACCGTCCGGAGAACGGCCCAGCCGCCGACGATGGCGAGTGTCCAGGCGATGAGGCCGTGCCAGGTGAGGCTCCAATCGCCGAGCACGGGTCCCTTGAACCAATGCCAGTTGGCGGGGACGACGCCCGCCAGGATCGTCTCGTTCCAGAAACGCTCGAAAACGCCATTAGCCTGTGCGTACGCGGCGTTGCTGGGGAAGCCCGAATACGGGCCGGTGAAGCGTCCCCATATCAGGTGTCGGCACCCAAAGTATGCGGCGATGAAGCACGCGTAGACGCCGATCACCCAGCCGATGTCCTTGGCGCGCTGGCGTAGGGGACGCTCCGGTCCCATGAACAGAGCCTGCACGCAGAACACGGCAGGAAGGGGCAGGGCGTGCTCTCGGGACAGGGTGCCGAGGACCACGCAGATCCACGCCCCCACGAGGTGGCGCATTCGTCGCCGATGAAGCCAGACATCGAAGAGGATCAGCGCCGCGAGCGAGAACGCCAGCCCCATGAGCACGGTGCGCTGGGTCAGCCATAGCACGGCCTCGGGATGGACCGGGTAGACCGCGAAGAGCAGCGCCGCGACGAAGCCGGCGAGGGGATTGCGGAACGATGTCAGGCGGTTGACGCACCAGTAGAGGAGCGCACAGCACAGGCAGTGCAGCAGGACCTGGCCGATGTGGAGGGCGGTCGGGTCAGCGCCGAAAACTAGATACTCCACCGCCCATGTCAGCGCCGGGATCGGACGCCAGATGTCGTCCCAGTCTCGCGCCGACGGCCAGATGAGCTGATCCCACCAGCTCTGGGCGTCGAATTCCCCGTCCGGGGCGAACAGGACGATGTTGAAATCGTCCTTGACGAAGTACGTGTCGAGGTCGCCCGCGTATGCCGTGAACGCGCACAGCACGACCAACGCGAGGAGCAGGCCATGGCGTCCCCGGTGCGGGTCCATCAGCAGCGGCTGACGAGCCCCGGTGACACGAGTGCTCGTCGCAGGTCCTGTCCAGCGTCAACGATCGTCCCCGGAAGCACGACGCTATCGGTGAGCTGTCCGGGCCCTTTGATCCTCGCCCCTGCTCCGACGACGCACCGCGTCAGGGTGACCCCCTCCTCGACGGTCGCCGTTTCGTCGACAAGATTCTCGGCGCCGAGGTGTTTTAGATAGGCGATGTTGCCGTCCAGAAGGTCGCCGGGGAAGGTGACGTTGAGGTCCCAGTCGACGACCGGTTCCACGGCGACCTTGTGCCCGTCGTCGACGAGGATCTGGATCGAATTCGTGATCTCGTACTCGTCGCGTAGCGCGGTGCGCGGCGTTCGCCTGATAGCGTCGAAGATCTCGGGGCCGAACAGGTAGATGCCGCAACCCTTGAGCAGGCTGGCGGGCTTGCGCGGCTTCTCGACGACGCGGGTGACGAATCCGTCTCCGCCGACCTCGACCGAGAAGTTGCGTCGGACCACATCCGGATCGTCCTCCTCCTTGACGGCGAGGACCGCTGCCACGTCACCTTGCTTGTAGCGGGTCACGAGGCGATCGATGTCGTTGGCGAGATAGAAGATGTCGCCCAGGCAGAGCAGGAACGGTCCGTCAACGTGGGGCTCTGCCTGACCGACCGCGTGCGCAATGCCCAGGGTGTCCACTTGCTCGACGTACTGGATGTCGAGGCCCGCGTTCGCGCCGCGTCCGAAGTGGTTGATGATCCGGTCCATCAAGTGCCCGACCACCACGCAGCACTTGCGGATACCAAGATCGCGACAGGTCTCGAGATGATGCCCCATGATCGGACGATTCCCGATGGGCAGCAACGGCTTGGGGAAGTGGGCGTTGAAGGGATCGATCCTGCTCCCCTTGCCCGCGGACAGTATTACGCCGACTAGCTCGTCCATGGCTCCCCGCAATCTGACACTTCCAGCCCCCTTTGGCCATCCGCCCTCTTTGTCCTTTTTCGGGTTTGCGAGGTCAAGCCTGCAACATTCCGTCCGACCATGCAGATGGGCCCCGAGGGTCCAGACAACCAGACAGCGAGGGGGGCTCCGGGTCGGACCGGGCTTGTTTGCTGGGAGGCGGTAGGGAGGACTGATCGTTTTTGCCGACGCAGAGGTCGGGACGGCGGGTCCGCTTGCTTCACCCTGACGTACCCAGGGGCCCGGTCTTCGGAACCCCCCACATTATTCAACGCGACCTGCGCGCAGGTCGTTTGGGACAACGCGACCACCAGGTCGCCAAGGCATATCCTTCCCGGATATCTTCTTGGACGGACGGCTGCCCCGCTCAGGCTTGTAGTCTGGGCGGGGCGCTCTTTTGCGCTCTCCGTCGCGCCCCCTCGTCCAGGCCAGTCCTGCATCACGATCGGGGCGTCATGCGTCCTTGGCGAGCACGGCTTCAGTAGGATGACGGCCGCGTCTGGACGCCGGGATGCGCCGCGCGAAGCGCTTACGGAAGATGGCCCTGAACATCTTGATCGCGGTCCGGCAGACCTGTCGGAAACTACCCGAGTGGCTCGAGTCACCGCCTGTGCGCGCGCCATAGTGAACCGGGATCTCGATCACCCGCAGCCCGTGGCGCATGGCTTCGCAGATCATCTCGGGGGAGAAGCCGGGCCCCGGTTCGGTCAGACCGGGCGCGATGATCTCGAATGTGCGTCGTGTGAGCGCTCGGTAAGTGCACCCGACATCGGTGAGTCGAGGTTCGAGGGGGATGTACCAGAGGAGTTGGAGGATCTTCGCGGCGACGACGTTTCCCCATCGCAGCATGAAGCGCATGTTCGCTCCTTGCTGCACCATTTGCCGGGTCGTGCGCGTGCCGAGGACCATGCCGCAGTCCGGCAGGTAGCACAACAGCTTGTCGAGGTCGTCTGCAGAGAACGATCCATCGGCCTCGACGAGCACCAGCCAGTCGCCCTCTGCTTCGCGCATGCCTCGCATCAGGGCCCGGCCGTAGCCGGGATTCACCTCGGTGACGATCCGCGCCCCGGCCTGGCTGGCCAGCTCGGCTGTCCGATCCGCGCAGTTGTTGTCCACGACGACCACCTCGTCCACCGCCCCGTGGCCGTGGAATTCCTCCACGACGGAGGTGATGGTCTCCGCCTCGTTGTAGGTGGGTATGACGATGGAGATCCGATGTCCGTCGTGCATGTCAGGTACGCGGTCGGCGGCGCCACCAGAGGCCCCACGCTACGAGGGCGAGGAGTCCCGCGAAGGCGATGGCTGTCCCGATCAGGAGTGAGCGGGGCATGAACGTCATGTGAAGAGTACCCCGGCCGGCAGGAAGAAGGACCATGCGGAACGCGTGGTCTGCTCGCACCAGGGGGAGGTCGCCGCCGCGAGACGTGGCCGACCACCCCGGGTGGAAGGTGTCCGCGATGAGCACAGCGGTCGGGACCTCGGCTTCGTAGCGGAAGCTGACCCTGGTGGGGCGGTAGCTCACCACCTCGAGCTTGGCGGGCGAACCGGCGCGTACCCAGGAATCTCCCTCAGACGCTACGAGCCCCAGTTTCGCCGCGTCCTTCGCGAGGACGACCGCCTCCTTGCCGGGGTCGAAGCCCTTCGCGCCGAGGACGCCCTTCACCGCCGCTTCGCTTTCGACGATGCGAACTCGGGCTGGCGTCTGAAAGCGTGGGGCGGGGGTGGGCCGTTCGTGTACGGCCAGGCGCTCCTTCATCAGCCACTCGGGTGGAAGCGGAACCAGGGAACAACCGGGAAGCGCGCGCGCCGGGCTGAGGACGTAGTGAACGCCGACGAGGTCGAGGATCGGTGAGGACAGGCTCTCGGGGCGCCGCAGTTCTTGCATGAAGTGGTGTTGCGCGACGATGTCTGGCTCGATCAGCGCCATGAGTTCTTCGACATGCCGATCGGTGATCGCTTCGTAACCCTGGACATCCTGGATCTCGTATATGAGGTTCAAGTTCGGGGTCAACGGCGCGATTTCGTTGTCCGTGCCCGGGAAATTGGTGTCCGGGTTCTTGTATCGGATGATGCGGAACAGGCCGCTGGCGTCCGGGGCCGGGGCGTTCGCCAGATCGCCACGTCGTTCGCGTAGCCAGCGCACCACGTTCGTCTCGGGGAAGGGCGCATGGGTGCCGTCCTGGCCGGGGTTGGTCCTCTGGTTGAACCAGGAAAGATCGGCTGCGAGTAACGCGAGGACCGCCGCGATGGCCCAGCGCGCCTTCGCTCGGGTGGCGACCCAGAGTACGACGGACGACGCTCCAATGAGAATGAGCGCCCGGCTTGCGTGGAGGCGAAGCCACGTCAGCGCCCAGGGCGCTTGCGGGTCGTCGGCTCCCTGTTCGGACACCCGGTCGAGCACGAGATCCGGCCACGCGATGACCGTGACGAGAAGCGCCAGCACCGCCGCCGCGATCACGGCGGCCGCGCTCCGCGGCCGACGCAGCCCGCGCGGCGCGGTCAGGCGTTCGTATCCGAGGGCGGAGAGCAGGGAGAGCCCGATGACGACGAGGAAGACGAACCGGCGTGGATTGGCGAACTGGAACGCGGGGATCTTGTAGAACGCGTCGAGGGCTGCCGTCCCGGTCATGGTGAGGCCGCCTACCAGGATCAGGGTCCACGGGAGGGCGGATCGGGAGTCCGGACGGCGGAACGCAGCGGCCAGGGCGAGCAGCAGCGCCGCCATGCCTGGATACATGACCCGTTCGGGAAACGAGTGCCCAATGCCGGTGACACCGCTGGCCCGTGACAACAGGAACTTTCGCTCGCTGAGGTCGGTGCGGAACGCGTTCGCCGCTTCCGTGTCGTCCGCGTCGAGGACCATCTGTTCGATACCTGTGGCGTCCCCCAGGATCCCTGGCATGACGGCACCAGCGAACTCCAGCGAGCTTCCGGCGAGCCCGTGCATTTCCTCCAGGGGCATCTTCGAGCGCGGAGAATCTGCGCGGATCTCCAACGTCGGTAGCAGTTGTGGTCCCGACAGCATGATCCCGAGCACCACCCCGACGCAGGCACGGCCTAGGCCGCGAGCAGCGACCCGCACTCCGTCTGTGCGGCGGATCGCGGCGAGCCGCCACGCGCAAGCGATGCCAGCTGCGAGGAGGCCGAGCACGGTGATCTGCGGCATGCCGCCGAGGAACCCGAGGAGGAACCCGAGGGCGAGGAGCGCGGGTCCTGCGGGCCCGCGCTGCATCGCCGATCTGTCGGCTCCGAGGAACATCAACGGGACCCAGGTGGCGGCGTGCGCGTACTGGATCATGTCGTGATGGGCCAGGAACCATCCGGAGCCGCCGTAGACAGCGGCGCCGATGAGGGCGGACCCATCGCGCGTCACACGCCGCAGGACGAGCCATGCGAACAGGGACGCCAGCCACCCGTGCAGGATTGCCGTCGCGAGCATGCCGTGGTCCGGTCCGAACAGGAGGAACACGGCGTTCAATGGGTACAGCACGTGCGTGTTCTGTGTGGCGAGGAAGCTGATCCCGCACCAGTTGTCCGGGTTCCACAGGAGCGCCTCGGGGTCGCGATCGACCTCGCGGAGCCACCGGCGTACGTTCGGGTAGTTGAACGACAGCTTGTCCGAGCCGTCACGGTCCTGGCTTTCGTGGATGGGATGGTCTGCGCTCGGCCCCCAGGGAGACGCTCCCCAGGGGCTCATGGGGACGAACAACTCGCCGCTGAAGACGTACGGCAAAAAGAGCGCAAGCTGGAACAGGAACAGGACCAACGCGGCGCCGAGCACGGGGCGCCCACGCAAGGGTGCGAAGTTGTTCACGTCAGGCCTCCGGGTCCGGCGTGGGTGGAGGCGCCTTCGTCGTCCGACGCGTCAGGCCGGATGCCCGCAGCAGGGGCAGCAGGAGGAAGCCCATCCAGCCGAGCCCCGTCAGAACGGCGCCAGCAGTGATCGAGCGGGGCCTGTATTCCAACTCGATTCTCTGCTCACCGACGCCAACGGGAACCGCCATGAATGCCGTCCATGCACGTGCGACGGGGACCTCGGTGCGCGATCCGTCTTCGTCCGTGACCCATGCGCGCCAGCCTGGGAACCAGGTGTCGTTGACGACGAGCCATCCGGCGCCACGGGTGTTCGCGGTCATGACGAGGCGGCCCGGATCCTGGCGCTCGAACGTGACCGTATCGATGCCCTCCGACGTCGGGTGTTGGCTACGTACGCCGTCGGGCCACGCGTGCAGCACGACCTCGTCGTCGAGCGCACACTGACCGGTTCGCAGCAGCTCGTGGGTCTC
>JABSRK010000181.1 GCA_013213915.1 Planctomycetota bacterium | reverse complement strand
CGAGCGACTCGACGCCGCCAAGAAGAAAGCGGAGGAGGCGGAGAAGACCTACGCTCGCAGGCTTCGTGACCTCAAGGACGAGGTCGAGGCCGAAGGGAAGGAGGCCGCTACTTCGCGGCAGTCGCGCTACATGGCCCGGGGCCATGTGCAGCGCATGTTTCCGGTGGACGCGCTCCGCAGCGGGCCGACCTGGGCGGTGACGGCCGGGGATCGCCCGACCTTCTATCTCGACGGGGACCGGTACAACTGGGCCGAGTACGAGGGCAAGCTGATCGGGGTCCTGGAGGCGGAGCCCCCGGAGACGCGTCTCGGATTGAACGTCCGTGTGATCAAGGTCAGCAAGATCGAAATCCTCGACGGCTGAGGTCGGACTTCGGGAGAGCGTGGGACGCGATGGACGCGGAGTCCCCTGGCGTCCACGCCAGGATCCTCGACGACAAGTGATCCACTACTGGCGGCCGTCGCCCCACATGGCGAGGGTCGCCTCTCGCCAGTCCGGGAACCGTGCTTGCGAGAGTGCGCCGCGTATCCCGCTCATCAGCCGCTGCATGAACGTCAGGTTGTGCAGGGTCATGAGGGACGCCCCGAGGAGCTCCTTCGCCATCACGAGGTGGCGAAGATACGCCCGCGTGAACCCGCCGGCGCAGGTGGCGCACGTGCATGTCTCGTCGATGACGCGGGCGTCCTTGGCGTAGCAGGAGTTCTTGAGCCGGACGATCCCCTCGAACGTGAGACCCTGGCCGTTGCGCGCGTTCCGCGACGGCAGCACGCAATCGAACATGTCGATTCCGAGGGCGACCGCGTCGATGATCTCCGGCACCGATCCCACGCCCATGAGATAGCGCGGCTTGTCGGTCGGCATGAGGGCGGTGGACATGGCGACGATCTCCCGGAACCGGGTCGTCGTCTCGCCCACCGACAGTCCGCCGATGGCGAACCCGTCGAACGGGCTGCCGCGGATCGCATCTAAGTGCTCGCTGCGCAGTTCAGCGTGGACACCGCCCTGGCTGATGGCGAAAAGGGCGCGGCCGTCACCGGGATGGAGGTCGAGGCAGCGCTCACTCCAGGGGAGGGTCCGTTCGTAGATCGACCGGCGCACCGTGTCCGACGACGCGTCGTGGGGGAGGCACTCGTCGAACACCATGATGATGTCCGATCCCAGGTTCAGTTGAATCTCCATCGTCCGCTCGGGCGTCAGACGTAGGTGCTTGCCGTCGATGTGATTGCGAAACGTCACGCCTTCGTCGTCCACGTCGGTGAGCTCGCACAGGGAGAACACCTGGTAGCCGCCCGAGTCGGTGAGGATCGGGCCATCCCACTGCATGAACGCGTGCAGGCCGCCGAGGTCGCGAACGACATCGTCACCCGGGCGCAGGGCTAGGTGGTAGGTGTTGGCGAGGAGGATCTCGCTGCCTGTGTCCTTGACCTGCGCGGGAGACAGTCCCTTGACGGACGCCGCCGTCCCCACGGGCATGAACGCCGGCGTGGCACCCCCGCCGTGGGGCGTCGCGATCTGGCCGCGTCGCGCCTTCGTGCCGGAGCATGTGTCAAGGAGCGAGAACGAGAATGGATCAGCCATCGGTTCACCAGGCGCGCGCCCGGTCCGCGCCTGGAAAGTACCAGCCGAGGATTTCGCCGGCGCTCTTGCGACGGCGCGCGAGCCCGCGCGCGCCATACTGGCACAGGCCGACGCCGTGACCAAAGCCGCGTCCGGAGATGAGGAGCGTGTCGGCATCGAGCGCCACCTGGGCGATCCACGGGCTCTTGGCCTGCTTGCCGAGCAGACGCCGTAGTTGCTTCGCCGTTACCTCCCGCGCACCGGCGGCGGTCAGGAGCGTGAGAGCGCGCAGCCGCTTGCTGGGATGGAAGCGCAGCGCCCCGAGCGTCATTGGCCCCGCGGCGAGCTTCAGCGCCCGGCGAACGGCGCGGAGCTTGACTGTCGCTGTCCATCGGGCCAGGGGCGCGTCGTTGCAGTGCCCGCAGGGGCCGCCCATGAGCGGCGCCGGAGCGGCGTCGCCGAACGCCTCCTCCGCTGGGCGCGTGTGTCCCCCACAAGTGCTGCTGTACACCGCGTCGAGGACGTCGCCGTCATAGATGAGGACCTCTGCACGGGTCGCGGCGACGAGGCGCCGGGCGCGGGCGTGGCCCGGGAGGATACCGCGGTAGACCTGGGTGGCTTGCGTCGCACCGACGTCGTACGCGCGACGCTGGCGCGTGCGGATGCGTCGTACTGCGTAGCTGCGAGAGGCCACGGCCTGAGCCTTCAGAGCTTCGTTGGGAAAGTGGAGTCCCATCTCGGCCGAGATCACTCCTGCTATATACGTTTCGAGGGGGACGCGATTGGTGACGAGCAGGCGTCCGTCGTCGTCGGCCACGAGTCGGAGTGTCCCGGCATAGCGCCGGCCAAGGGTGACCAGCGTCCCGCCACGCGGGGGTGCGATGGCAACGGGGGGCTCGAATCGACGCTTGCCAGCGGCGACGGCGCGGCCGTCCCAAACAAGGCGTCCGCCGTCTTCGAGGACGATCGACCCCGATGCATCGCGCACGCGACAGGGGCCCCCGATTTCGAGGGATGTGCCGCTATCGCGGCGGGTGAGCAACGCCCGCACGAGGGGCTCATTGGAGAAGAGATCGAGATCGCGCAGGTCTTCACGGACGTGGCCTACCGGAGGCAGGACCGCAGCGCATAACGCAATCAGGAGCAGGAACGCCGGAAGCAACAGGGGCCGACGCCACGCCTTCCAGAGACCCGTCCAGGACTTCCTGCCCGGCATCTCACGCTCCGTTGAACAGGTCCCCCTGAGCGTTGCCAGTGGCCTCGCCCGGGTCGCGTCCCACGGCCTCGAGCCCACGGGGGGTGATGATGCGTCCCCGCGCGGTCCTGGCGATGAATCCTTCGCGGATCAGGAACGGTTCGTAGACGTCCTCGACCGTGCGGCCTTCTTCGCCGAGGGCGATGGCCAGCATCTTCAGCCCCACGGGCGTCCCCGCTCTCGCGAGGGTCTCGAGCAGGCGACGATCGAGAGGCAGCATCCCCACCGCGTCGAGTCCGAGTCGATCGAGGGCGGTTCGGGCCGTGTCTTCGTCGATGGACTTCTTGGATTCCACCTGTGCTACATCGCGAATCCGACGCAGGTAGCGATTGACCAGTCGCGGCGTTCCGCGCGCACCGGATGCGATGAGCGCCGCCGCTTCCTTGGTGATGGCGATGTTTAGTAGCCCGGCCGAGCGGAACCCGATGGAGACGAGGTCCTCCGGTGTGTAGGGCTCGAGCCGTTCGTGAATGCCGAAGCGCGAGCGGAACGGTGCCGACAGCAGGCCCTCGCGGGTGGTCGCGCCGACGAGGGTGAAGGGGCTCAGGTCGATCGGGACAGACCGCGCGCGCGGTCCCTGGTCGAGGAGAATAACGAGCTTGAAGTCCTCCATGGCGGAGTAGAGGTACTCCTCGACCGGCGCCGGTAGTCGGTGGATCTCATCAATGAACAACACATCGCCTGGAGAGAGATTGGTGAGCAGCCCCGCCAGGTCGCCGGGGCGGTCGATCACCGGGCCCGAGGTGGCGTGGAACCCGACGCCCATTTCCCTGGCGATGATCTCGGCCAGGGTGGTCTTGCCGAGGCCGGGGAGCCCGGACAGCAGGACGTGGTCCACGTGCTCCCCGCGCAGCTGGGCCGCGCGGATGGCCACCCCCAGGTTGGATGTGACCCGGTGCTGTCCCACGAATACCTCAAGGGACGGCGGACGGAGCGCCGAGTCCACGGGCTCGGGGACTGGCGGGGGAGATCCCCCGTCGTCCCGATCCATCGCCGGTCTGAATGTGATGCCTGGCCCTCCCGGGATCTGCGATCGATGCGGCCGCCCGCCGCGTCCGGGGCCTGGGAGCCCCGCGGACCAGTCTAAGGCCGGCGGGGCCCGGCTCCCAGCCCATGGCGAGCGACTCCGGGCGAGGGGTTGCGTCCCGAGGGCGAGTCCCTAGAATCCCTCCTCTCTGGGGTTTGCGGACCCTGGTCGGAAAAAGGGGAGGTTCGGGATCGCACATCGTGCATGGGCCTTTGACAGGGCCCCCCCCGGACCTCGATTGGAATGTGACCGTTAGTCCCTGTCTCGCAAGGGTTTTGTCCGACTGTTCCGAGTCGGCACGCACCTTGCGCTCAGGGAGCAATCGTCGGGGCCGGCCTGCCTGGTCGACCCACGATGGACATGAAACCAGTTGGAAGCGGGGTCCGGACCGGACCCCCTGCATGGCAAGGAGAAGTTGATGCGCATCGGCATAAGAGTCGCTGCCTGGGTGATGGTCGCTGTCACCTGCCTCGGCGTCCTGACCCTCCCGGGCTGCGGCGGTGGCGGCGGTGGCGGCGGTGGTGCAGCGCTGCCTAACTTCCTCGCGTTGACCGGGACGGTGTTCTTCGGATTCACCGTCAGCGGGCAGGAGACCCTGCAGCAGTTCCCCTCTCTTCCAGTCAACGGTGTTCCCGTGCCCCAGAACGGTGCGGTAAACGTGGCGGGTGCCGAGTTCGCAGTCGGCCCCACCGGGCAGCAGGATTTCATCCAGTTGACCTTCAATATCCCGCTCAATGCCGGCACCGTGTTCCCCAACAGCGGGACCACAGCCAACGGCATCATCGTGTTCCTGAACACGCAAGACGCGATGGGCAACTTCACATCGACGCCGGCTCCGTTCAAAGTGGACGGCCTTGGCGTGATCGATGGGGGGAACGTGTTCCCGAGTGCGGGTATCGCACCGGCCGTGCTCCGCATCTACTACGACCCCGACGATGACCTGACGACGGCCGACACGCTGCCGCAGGGCTCGTATTCCTTACGTATCAACGAAACCCTGAAGGGCTTCAACGACGGCGGCTACTGCACGAACCCCGTCGCTGGCGGTTGCCCGTCGCAGAACACGTACCTCCCCGAATTGTCGTTCAACGTGGGCGATGACGCGACGAGCCTCTCCGTGAAGGGCGGCGCGACGGGCGTTGGCGCCAGCAACGTGACCCAGGGGGATACCTCGGTGCCCATCAACACCGAGATCGAGCTGCGCTTCAACAAGGCGGTGTCCTTCGATACGCTGGTCGATCCGGCGAACCTCTCGACGCTCGACCCGTTCATCACCCAGCCGTTTACGTTCCTCCTTCCGCAGGGGGTGGCCGCGGGGCCGCCGTGGAATTGCCAGGCGGGTGGCGGCGCTGGCGCGGCGTTCGGCCTCGACATCGGCAACCTGTACGTCGGCTACAACGCCGCTCTCGATGCGACGTCCGGTGTCGCCGACCTGCCGCCCATGGAGTTGGGCTGCGTCGTGTACATGCCCGATCCCATCCTGAACCCCACGATCGTCCGCATTCGTTTCATCGATGCGTCCCCGCCCACCACGGGGACGACGCCGGGCGCGAGCGCCCAACTGAATGGCATTGACGATCCGACCGGCGTGCTGACGGGTACGGTGCAGTTCCAGAACTACTCGAGCAACCCACAGAAGCTGCCGATCTTCAGCAACGACCCGAATCAGTTCGGCGTCACGTTGCAGTTGCCGTCGGCGCGTGTGGTTCCGGGCTCGCTGCCGGGCTACAACCCGGCGCTGGGATTGGCCGACCCCGCTGCCGCCAGCATCGACGTGATCCTGGCCTCGGCCATGTTCGCCGACCCGAGCGGGAACGGCTGCTCCATGCAGACCGGCGTCCCGCTCATTGACCGCGTGACACAGGGTGGCCCCAACCAGTTCACCTTCAACGCGACGGCGGCGGATTACCACCTGCAGTTCGTGTGGGAAGCGGGCCCGGCTCTGGCCAGCAACCCCCATCCGCCCGATGCCACGTTCATCGGATCTCAGATCGGCAACTTGAAGGGGCTCGCCGTCATGAACTCGGCGACGACGATGTCCGATGCGTTCGGTGTTGGCACCAACACCCAGACCCCGCCGTGGACGGGAGCGCAGCCCATCGGCACGGTGGGCCTGATCCCGAACCGTCTGACCAACACGAGCGTCCTCGGGACGCCGACCGACATGGCTGTGGGGCACTGGTTGTTCACCCTGCAGAGCCAGCAGTCCGTACCCAGCAACAGCATCGCGAACCCGGGTCGTGGGCCGTCCAACATCGCCGGTGTCCCGGACACCCAGAACGGGCAGAGTCCCGAGGGCCTGCTGTGCATCACCGGCGCTGCCGGACCGCCCTGTCCGGCGGTCGGTGGGAATATCCCGCCGGTGCAGCCGCTCGGCAACTTCCTCTATGTCATCGACGGTGACACCAATTCGGTGAAGGTCTTCAACGGCTACAACTTCCAGCTGCTGTCGAGCATCCCGGGCGCGGGTGCGCAGCCGGGCGGTCTGGCGATCTCGCCTGACCTCGAGTACCTCTACGTCTCGGACTTCCTCGGCCAGATTGTTCGCCGGTTCTACGCCAACCCGGTCGGGCCCAACTTCCACACCCTGGCGACCACGATTTTGCTCCAGGGCTCGGGGCCGCGCAAGATCTCGGTCCAGCCCGGGAACGAGGATGTGATCGTCTGTAACTACGGAGACAACTCGTTCTCCTTGATCGACGCGAATCAGAGCACCGAGCGCGAGCGCTTCGCCGACCCTGGTGCGGTCGGGCCCGAGGACGTGTACATCACCAACCGCATGAACCCCGGCACCTTGGCCTACCTCGCGTTCATCATCAACAAGTTCAGTGACAACGTGACGATCTACGAGTCGGACTCGCCGGCCGTGCCGGAGAACGGGCTCACCGGCCTCATCAAGTCGACTTTCTCGGGCTTCGCAGGGCCGTCCGGTGGCTGCTGGAACTGGCAGACCTTAATCGGCACCACCGTCGAGCCGGGTTGTTTCATCGCCAACGGCGGCATGCCGCGTGTCGACGAACTCACGATGGAGAACTTCACCCTCGGCCCGCCTCCGGGCTTCCCTGGCCCTCCAGGCCAGCGCAACTTCCGCATCCAGAAGTCCTACGTCGGCGCTGGAGTCCTGGCGTCAGAGAACCCGAGCGACGTCACCATCGACGGTATGTCGGGTCTCTACAACGTCCTCGCAGTAGGCGTCAACAACAACAAGGCCCTCTGCGATCCGGGCCTCGGCCTCGGCCTGCCCACCTTCGTCCTGGTGAGCTATCCGTCTGCGGGCCTGGTCGGCGTCTGGAACTACAGCAACCCGAGCCTCCGCTCGACCGCCAGCATCCCCGGCTGCGACTTCATGGAGGCGTATTACGACCAGTAACCTTGGCGTCGTAACGCAATCCGTTTAGCTGCAACGGCTAAGCGTTTCAGGCACTCAGCGTAGTGCCCACAATGTGCCCACAATTCGCCTTGGACTTGCCAAAGTCCGGGGCGTTTTGCGTTGGGGGAGGGGGTGGGGAGACGGGCTTCTCGCGCTACGCAGCCTGGAGGACTACGCTGGTTGTGTCCGTTTCAGGGCTACACGTCCCCAGTGAGACCCACCATGAGATCAATCGTAGTTCTGCTTG
>JABSRK010000180.1 GCA_013213915.1 Planctomycetota bacterium | reverse complement strand
GGACAGCCGGCCGTCGCGCCCTTCTGGCCGGTGATAGATGACGTCGGGGAGGAATCCCTATAGACGCTCTCCGCAGGCTCGAAACGCCATCACACCGAGCATGGTGGCGGCGTGGCTGATGAAGTGTTTGCCGTCCCGCTTGGGAGAGCGCACGTACCAGCGACCGCTCTTCCGCTGGTCTTTGCGCAGCCAATGGAGGCCACGAACGAGTCGCTCGTGGTCGGCCGGGACCTCCGCCTTGCGGAGGACCAGGACCGCGAAGGCGGTGGCGTATGCGTCGCTGGGGAGGTCGGCCATGGTGTCCTTGGGACGCTTCCACGTTCCCCCGCCCAGGTCCGCCAGGCGCCAGCCTCCGTCCTCTCGCTGCATGGCCAGAAGCTCGGCGGTCCATTGGCTGCGGGTGGCGGCCTCGGCGATGTCCTTCAGCGACGTCGCGGCCCACAGCATCATCCCTTTGTGGTGGAGGTTCTGCGGCGGATGCGCGCGGAGCCAGCTGAGCAGACGGCGGACCCCTTCCTTGGCCGCGGGTGTGCGGCGGTAGGAGGGCGGGGTGGCGCCCACGGCGATGGCAGCCAGAGTGACCCCGAAGTGGTCGTCTGATTCGAACGGTGGCCAGCCGCACTTGAGCCAGTCACCCCATGCGCCGTCGGTGTCCTGCACGCTCCACATGTGTTTGAGGGCGCGCCGCGTGATCGCACTCAGGCGCTTGTTGGTCTGCATGTCACTGATTGTCAGGAAACACGTGGTGGCGACGATGCCCTCCAGGGCACCTCGCTGTCCCGACGGTTTCTCCTTCGCGATCACGTAGCGTTTTAGGTACTCCTGGGCGAACGCGCGGGCGCGGCGGTAGTCGGAGGATTTGGTTGAGACATCAGCCCGCGCCGCGAGATACAGACCGTTGGTGTGACACGTGACGCAGCGGTACTGGCGCTCCCAGTCACGGGCGGCGTCGTCGACGAATGCGACCGCGCGCCGCAACGAGAATGACGTGGCGCGAGGTTCGTCTTTGAGGTTGGGTCCGCGCCGTGGCTTCTCCTGGGGTTCGGTTGGCAGGAGGACCGGAAATGCGAGGACGGACGCGAGCAGCGCGAGGGCCAGAGGCTTCCGGGCGGCGATGGATGTTCGGCGGGGCATGTGCTCCCCATCCTCGCATCCCGGCTCCGGGATGGGGAGCCTGGGGGAGTCACCGGGTAGCATCGTGTCGGTACGAGCTTTGATCATGGGCGACCGTCACAGGACATTCCGCAGAGGCTACGGGCGAGGAGCCATCCACGGACTGATGATGCTCACGCTCCTGTGCACGCTGCGCGCCCCCGTCTGGGGACAAGCGAAACCAGGTGCGTCGCCGGATACGGCGGCGTGGATCGGCGAGGTGTTTCGCCAACGCGCGCACACCCGGATCGTCGACCTGATCCTGCCCGGCAGCCACGATGCGGGCTCTTTCGCGATCACCGAGAAGTCGAAGACGGCGCCGGGCACGCCGGCTCTCTATGCCCGGTTCGGTTCCATGGCGGCCGGGTGGTCTCGGACCCAGGAGCAAGACCTGGAACACCAGCTACGGGGCGGAATCCGCTACCTGGATCTGCGCATCGCCCACGTGGACGGCCAGCTCGTGCTCGTGCACGGGTTCGTGTCGTGTCCGCTGAAGGGCGCCTTCGAAGGTGTGCGGCGCTTCGCCCGCGCCCACCCGCGGGAGCTCGTGCTCCTGGACATGCAGGCCATGCCCGGCGCGGCCGCCCACGACGCGTTGGATCGCCTCCTGTTCGGAACCCTGGGGCCCCACCTGGTGAACCTGGATGGCGAGGTGAAGTCGTGGACCCTCTCCCGTGTCTGGAAGGCGAAGCGGAACCTGGTGGTGCTGTCTCGTGACGGCAGCTTCGCCAGGCGTCGTAAGGCCTACCGAAATCGGAGTGATCTCGATTCGGTGTGGGCCAACACCCAAGACCAGGAGACGCTGAAAGCCCGGCTTGACGAACGGCTTGGACGCCGCGACCGTGACCGATTCCAGTGCGCCTACCTGACCTTGACGCCAACGGCGAACACCGTCCTGACGGGTTCCCTGGGCGGCGTCCGGGATCTGGCCACGTTCAGCAAGCCCCTGTTCCGGCTGCCCGGCAAGTGGATCCCCGAGTGGCTCGCGGCGGGCCTCCACCCCAACGTGGTGGCGGTGGACTTCTACGATCGCACCGATGTAGTGGCCGCCGTGGTGGCCGCCAATCGGCGGCGGGCGCGTTAGGGGGTCGTCTCGTGGCGGCAGGCGCTGGGGCTACCATATCGCCCATGACGAGGCTCCTGCTCTGTGTCCTTCTGATGCTGACGGCGTGCGCGGTGCCCGAATCGGGTCACCGGTCCGTGTCTCACGCGCGTGCCCGGGCAGCTTCGGTGGAGATCCTCGTTGGCGGGCACCTGACAGGGTCGGGCTGGATTGCGGACCCTGAAGGGTGGATCGTCACCGCCAGCCACGGCGTCATCGACGTGTCGGGGACCCTCGAGGTCATGTCACCGACGTTGGGACGACGGGCTGCCGAGGTGGTTGCCCACGACCTGGGGCATGACCTGGCGTTGTTGCGGGTGAAGGGTGGCGGCGGGCCGTATCCTGTCTTACCCCTTGCTGATCGCATTCCGGATCCCGGATCCCATGTGTTCCTGTTCGGCTCCGCTCTCTATCGGCGTGATCTGCTCCTGCGCAGCGCGGTGGCGCGTGCAGAAGAGACGTTCGAACACCTGGCGTCCACCGGTGACTTCGTGCGGTCGTTCCTCATCCACGGAACGGCGCTCCCCGGTTCGTCCGGAGGCGCGTGGTGCGACACCGCTGGTCGCGTCGTCGGTTGTCAGTCAGGGATGGTGACGCAGAACAGTCAATCGGCCGGCATCGCCATCGCCGCCCCGATCGACGCCATCCGGCACTTGCTCGACGTTCGCACCGACGTGATCACCGCGTCCCTTGGTTGCGGGCTCGAGAATCTCGTCACCCAGCCGGCCGGGTTCGTCGCGCGCTTACCGGCGGGCATCGACGGTGTCGTCACCGTTCCCGTGCCGAAAACTGGCCCCGTTCACGATGCGGGCATCACTGCTGAGACGGTGATTATCAAGATCGACGGCGTGCCGGTGTCTCGCCGTGGTGACCTCCTCCATCACGTGCGCGAACAGCAGCCGGGGGAGACCGTCAGTTTGACCGTCGTCTCTCCGGACGCGCCGCGTCCGCGCACGGTGATGCTCCGACTCGGGCGCGTCGGCCAGCGCGCCGGTCGTTGAGCGGTCGCGCGCACCAATTGCCCTCATCGACCGTCTCCTGGGGCTCCTGTGTCTGGCCTCCGTGGTCGTAGGGACGCGGTCCGGGCTAAGATCACGGGCTCCCCGCCACATCAGGAGTGCCCCCATGATGATCACACGCGCTGCCGTCTTGCCGAGCCTGGTCTTCTTCCTCGTGCTGAGCCCTGCCCCCATCGCGGCTCAGGATGCACCTGAGGCCAACGCGGCCCGCAGGATGGTGTCGGACACCCGCGCCATTCGCAGGGATGTGCCGCTCACGAACGCCATCCGCCGTGCCTTCGACGCCGGAACGCGTGACTTTTCGGGGAGCCCAGGGCCGAACTACTGGCAGCTCCAGACCGACTTCACGATCGACGTCCGCCTGGATCGGGAGACCCAGTCTCTCTTCGGGAAGGAGACGATCGTGGTGCACAACAACAGCACCTCCGAGTTGTCGGAGATCGTCCTGAGGCTGGACCACAACATCTTCCGTCCGCGGGTTCCCCGTGGCTCGTCGGTGCCCGCCGAGACGACGGACGGGATGGTCGTGACGCGGCTGGTGGTCAACGGCGACACGGTTGACTTGAAGGCCCCGGCCCGTGGGGGTGGGAGAAGGTTTGGCCGCGGTCGCGGCCGTGGCGGTCCCCGCCGTCTCGGCGTCCGGGGACTGGATCAGACCGTCGCCACAATCTCGTTGGCCAAGCCGGTGCCGCCGCGTTCGAAGGCGACTCTCGAGATCGACTGGAACACCAGGATCCCGGGGGGGGAGGGCGGCCGCGGTCACCGCATGACGCAACGCTGGGGCGACACGTTGTTCCAGCCGACCCAGTGGTTCCCGCGTCTCGCCAAGTACGACGACCTGCGCGGCTGGGACCGGAACGTCTATCTCGGTCCAGCGGAGTTCTACAATAATTTTGGTCGCTTCGAGGTGCGTTACGACGTACCTGCGGGGTGGATCGTGACCTCCACCGGCGTGCTTCAGAACGACAAGGAGGTGCTCACGGTCACCGCCCGCAAGCGGCTCGCCCGCGTCCTCCACTCGGACGACGAGATCACCATCGTCGGCGAGGACGAGGTGGGACCGGGCAAGTCCACCGTCGCCGGGGACCGCCTCGTCTGGCACTTCGTCGCCGACATGGTCAACGACGTCGCATGGGCGACGGCTGAGAACTACGTCTGGAAGGCCACGCGGGCGACCATTCCGGGGAAGGGGCCGATTCCGATCCACATGGTCCATCTGCCCGAGCGCGCCAACCGGTTCAGCAGGGCCGGCCCCGTCACGCGTCACGCCCTGGAGTTCTATTCCGAACTGTGGGCTCCGTACCCGTTCCCGCAGTTGACGCTTCAGGACGGTCCGAGTGCCGGCATGGAGTACCCCATGGTGATCAACTCCAACCAGGGGGCGGCGGACCACGAAGCCGCCCACCAGTGGTGGCCCATGATGGTGGGAACGAACGAGACCTGGTACGGCTGGATGGACGAGGGGCTCAACGGCTACATGAACACGCTGTCTCGCGCGCACTCGCGGGGGCAGCCCGCCAGCTTCGACGGACGCGGCCAGAGCTACGGGCGACAGTCTGGCAATGAAGCCGAGCCGACCATGATGTGGTGCTCCAACTACGGCGGCGACCTCTATCGATACCAGACGTATTCCAAGGCGCCCGTCATGCTCTCCATGCTCGGCGGCGTCGTCGGCGACGAGGCCGTCCAGAAGGCCATCAGCAGCTACACCAAGGCGTGGGCCTTCAAGCATCCGTCTCCCTGGGACTTCGCCTTCTTCATGAGCAACGCGCTCGATCGGGACCTGGGTTGGTTCTGGTACTACTGGCTCTTCACCACCGAGAGGGTGGACGGCTCCATTGCCAAGGTGGATACCTCGGCAGCTCACGCGGTCGTCACCGTCCGCCAGGACGGACAGATGCCGTCACCGGTTGTCTTGAAGGTCGCGTTCGCGGCGGACGGTCCGGCTCCCAAGGCCATGCCCAACGCCAAGATGCTCGAAGACGGCACGGCGGTCGTAACCTGGCCCGTGGACGTGTGGTTCGGCGGCAGCCGCACGTTCGAGGCCAGGCTCGATTTCGGTGCCCGCCGCATCGACAAGATCACCCTCGATCCCTACGGCCGCTTCCCGGACCGCAACCCAAAGGACAACGTCTGGACGCGCGGAGGATAGGGGCGGCTACCGGATGAGGTGCCGGTGCGCCGCCCACGGTGTCCAGCGGCAAGCCGACATTCCTCGACAGGTCGCGAGGTCAGGTGTAGGGTCGACGGACTTCTCTCATTCCCACGTGGCATTGCAATACGGGGCCCAAGGGCCCCGAGGAGTTCTCATGGCTACCTCGTTGACCTCGCTCCCGTCTTGCCGTCGGGTTATCGCCTTGATGACGCTGGTCCTGATCTCGGGGTCTGCGTTGGCCCAGGCATCGGACGAGTCGAAGGAAGCGACCGAGGCGAAGAAGGCCCCTCGCCATCAGCGCCTCGAGTGGTTCGCCCAGCACCAGGCGATGGCCGAGAGTTCCTCCCACGCTGGTAACGCGTGGCAGTTCGTGGGCCCGACTCGTATGTCGGGCCGGGCGATCGACGTGGCGGTTCACGAAGCGCGGCCGGAGACCCTGTTCGTCGCCACCGCGGCGGGCGGCGTCTGGAAGTCCACGGACGACGGCCAGAACTGGAAGCCCGTCTTCAGCAACTACGAGACGGCGAGCATCGCGGATGTGGCGATCGCGCCATCCGATCCGGACACGGTGTGGGTCGGTACGGGTGAGTCCAACATCCTGCGCAGTTCGATGGCCGGGACGGGCGTCTACAAGTCCACGGATGGGGGCGAGACGTTCGAGCACATGGGCTTGACCGATACGCAGCACATCTCGCGCATCGTCATCCACCCCAGGAACGCCGACATCCTGTACGTGGCCGCCGCGGGCCATGAGTACACCACCAACAAGGAGCGCGGAGTCTATCGATCGCTCGACGGCGGCAAGTCCTGGGATCAGGTCTTCTACAAGAACGAGAAGACGGGCGTGATCGATCTGGTCATGGACCCGAAGCACCCGGGGACGCTGTACGCGGGCACCGCGCCGCGCCTTCGCTACCGGTGGAATGACCCGGTCGGGGGACCCGAGTCCGGCGTCTACAAGACGACCGATGGCGGCCGCAACTGGAAGCGCCTCACCCGTGGTCTGCCGGACTTCGCCTCCGGTGAGTACGAGCGCGTCGGCATCGACGTGTGCGCGAGCCAGCCCGAGACGGTCTACGTGCTCTTGAACCATGACGGCGCTCGCGGTCGCAACGGCGGGGCCGAGATCTACAGGAGCGACGACTTCGGCCAGAACTTCTCGCTGATCGAGGGCAATGACGCCATTCGCCGGACCCATCCGGGCTACGGCTGGTTCTTCGGTCAGGTGCGCGTCGATCCCAGCGATGCGGAGACGGTCTACTGCCTCGGCCTCTCCGCCAAGGTGTCGAACGACGGGGGACACACGTGGAGGGGACTGCGCGGGAGCCACGTCGATTATCACGGCGGCTGGATCAACCCGAAGGACTCGACCCACGTGGTCCTGGTCAACGACGGCGGGGTCATGATCTCTCACGATTCGTTCAAGACGCATCATCATCCGACCAACCTGCAGATCGCGCACGGCTACAACTGCGGGATCAGCCAGCAAGAGGGGAAGTTCTGGATCTACGTGTGCACGCAGGACACCGGAGGCTGGCGCGGCCTGGTCGACCTGACCCGCGGACGCGACGCCATCATCCACCAGCGCTGGGAGTCGGCTACGGGGGATGAGGCCGGTCGTCACGTGGTCGATCCGACCAACCCCGACCTGGTCTATTCCGTCAGCCGCTACGGAGGCGGTCCGGCCTTGACCGATTACAGCAAGAAGGTCACGACGGAGCGCCGTGGTCGCAAGCGGAAGTCGTACAAGCGCACCAACATCGCCATCAAGTGGAAGGGGGAGAAGAAGCGCGCTCAGTGGGTGTCGCCTCTCGTCGGATCGCCTCACGATCCCAAGCGCGTCCTCTACGGAGCCCAGTACGTGTTCCGCACCAACGACGGCGGCGAGAACTGGGACCGCATCAGCAACGACCTCACGAATTACGATCCCGACAAGCAAGGGAACATCGCCCACGCGATCATCTTCTCCATCTCGGAATCAGCGGTCGAGAAGGGCGTGATCTACGCCGGCACGGACGACGGCAACATCCAGGTGACCCGAGACGACGGTAAGACCTGGACCAACGTGTCCGATGGCCTTCCGAAGGGCCGTTGTGTCGCCAGTCTGCAGGCCTGTCACGCCGACGCGGGCACCGTGTTCGCTGCCGTCA
>JABSRK010000018.1 GCA_013213915.1 Planctomycetota bacterium | reverse complement strand
CGGGCGAGCCTGCGGCGGGGGACCTGTACTGGACCCTCACGACGACGCAGACGGTAAACGGCGTGATGCTGCAGGACGGCGGACTCATCCGCCTGCCCGCGTCGGCCTATGTCGCCAACACCGACGGCACGGTGGCCTCCGTCACCACCGGCGGCGCGCAGATTGCGCTCTTCGAACTGCACCTGGACATCTTCTACACGAACGCAGGGCTGAGCGGGCTCGTCGGTGACCTGGATGGCATCGCGATCGACCCGGCTGGCGGTTCGTTCACCGGACCGGGAGGCTTCATGCTGCCCAACTTCTGGTTCGCCGCGGACAACACGGCCGGACCGGCCATCGTCAGTTCGAACGGGCTCGGCAGCGTCGCGTCGCAAGGGGGAACCAACTTCTCGGGAGCGGCCTCCCTCGGCCTCTCTCCCACCGACTTCCAGGGCGGCGCGAACAGTACGGTCACGGCGTTGGCCTGGGCCTCCGCGGCGATGTCAACCACGACGCGCATTCTGGAGACCGGCACGCCCGACATCGCGACGCCCACCACCCTCAAGGTCGATGCCGCCGGCTTCACCCCGGGCCCCAACTGCTGGTTCGTGGCGCGGTACGCAGAGGTGACTCCGTCCGGGACCTTCTCCGCACGTTCAGACGTGACCGGAGGCCCGCTGGACGCACCGGGCGCACACCGAGAGCTGTACATCATCAACTTCGCGGATCCGATCGTGCAGCTCACCATCAACGCACCACCCGCCGTGGTGGACGCGCAAGGCCACACGTCGCGCTCCTGGGCAATCCCTGGCGTCCCTCCGGGGCTCGGCTTCATCGTCCAGGCATACGACCTGGCCGCCGGCGCGCTGAGCACCCCCATCACCGTCGTAACGCAGTAGTCGCCTCGCCGTCCGGTGAGCGGGAGACGCGCGCGAGCCCGCACGTAGCCGGGCTTGCGCGACTCCGTTCTCGCTGCCGCCCTACTTCTTTGCGATCTCGCAGCAGCCGGGCGATCCCTTCGCCAGGTCGCACTTGTCGCACTTCTCCGCAGTGTCGGCGCAGCAAACGTCAGATCCCTTGATCTGTCCGCAACCGGAGCAGAGGGCGACGTCCTCGCCCTTGGTGATCTTGCAGCAACCAGGCGAGCCCTTAGCCAGCTGGCAGCCGGAGCACGTCTCCGCTCCGTCTTGGCAACACGAATCCGAGCCCTTGAGCTGACCGCAATTCCCGCACAGGGCGGGTGTTGCCTGGCTCTCCTTTTCCACCGCTGATTGGTCTTCTCCCTGGCCGCAGCCCCCCAGGAACGGCATGGCGAGGCCAAGAGCGAGAACCAGGATCAGTGCCTTCTTCATCGGATGTTCCTCCTGAAATCGAAGATCACGAGGCTACACGGCTGGGAACGGTTCCCGATGGCATGGAAACGCCGATCTTTCCTCGTAGTCGTTACATCGGGGTCGGGAAGTCGCTCCCACATTTGAACGGATTCCCGGTGCCATCGTCATCCCTCCCCCCGCAATACTCAACCCACGGGAGAATCAGGTTATGCGCAAGTCCTTAATGGTCATCGTTTTGTGCCCCGTGCTCGCCATGGCCGTGGTGGCCCAGCCAACCGCACCAGCGAACTTCAACGTCGGCCTTCACGCCAGCGGCATCACGGCCTCCGGAGAGACCATGGCCGCGGACGCATGGGGGAACGTCTTCATCCTGGACCACCCCACAGGCGGACCGTTCGTGGGCCCGGACTCGATCACCCGCGTGGGAGTGAACGGCGGCGTCAACGCGGCCTACGCCACCGGCCTTGGGGTGGCGAGCCAGGTCGCCTTCAACCCCAAGGACGGCAAGTGCTACGCCGCATTTCACAGCCCCCTTCTCACGATCGTGATGAGCACCGTCTACCGCTTCGACAATGCGGGTCCCGTGCAGGTCGGGACAACGCCGCTCATCGCCGCTGGTTTCACCATCGATGATACGGGGCGCTGGATCTTCGGCACGAGCACGGCCGTGAGCGGTCCCGGCCTCTACCGGCACGGCTTCATGAGCACGCCGCCCACCTATCTCGGTTCAGGCTTCGGCAGCAACGCGATCTTGCAGTCGGTCGCGTCGTCCCAGGACGTTCTCATCGCGCAGGGCGCCGAGGTCCGCCGCTGGTCACCCTTCCTGGTCGGCACCCTCCCCTACTGGAGCACCCTCCTGATACCGAACACGATCGTGCGCGTGACCTCACTCGCGCGCTCGTACTACAACCAGCTCGGACGCGGCGCGCTGATCGGCGTGAATTCGTTCACCACATTGTGTTCTTGCGGCTTTGGCGCGGCCTTCCCTGGATCACCCACGTCGGGCAGCAACGCCTCCTTCTCCACGGAGACGTTCACTTTCCCCAGAACCGGGCTACGCACCGTCACGACGTCGATTCGCGGGCCGATGTACTGGCTGACGGACGCTCCGCCAGTCAGCACGGGCCCTGGAAAGACGCTCTTCATCGTCCAGGAAGAACACGGGCCGAACATCCCTTCGTCGCTGCAAGTGAACGTCGCCGCGAGCACCACCGGAAGCGTCGTGGACATCGACGTCTGGGGCGTCCCGGGAGCACCCCTGTTACTCGGCGTGATCCCCGTCCCGGCCATCACCCCTTGGCTGGAGATCTACACCTCCTACGGGTGGATCTCCAACATCTTCGACCCGACGTACATCCCCGTCGTCGACGGTGCCGGTGTCTTCGGGCCGCCTGATCCCTTCGGCGTCATTCCGTCAAACGGTCACTGGCACCTGTCGCTCTCGCTGCCGCCCCTGGGACTCCAGCTGTCCACCCAGGCGTTGATCGAGAACTCCGACGCGCCGAACGGCTGGTTCAATATCACCAACCGCCTGCTCGTGAACCTGCCCTGATCGGCGACGACGTCTTCTCCGGTTCCTCCCATGACCGCGCAGCGCTAAGGTCTGCGCGGTCATGTCGCTGACTCCACCCGACGAGATCGAGCTTTCCCCGGGCCGCATCGTGTGTGACCCGAAACGACGAGAATGGCTCGAGGCGCGGGGCTACCTGTCGATCGCAGGGCCGCGCGACGATGACGCTCGTCACGTCTTCCATCGGTCGTCACGGCGCGAGAACGCGCGCCGTGACGATGGACCGGACGGCCAGGTGCTCTACGACAAACGCCTGCTGGGCTGGCGCAACCGTAACTCGGGGCTGAACGAGTGGGCTGTGCTCCGTCACGCGATGGCTCACGGCGTACGCGTCGCGCAGCCCTGGGCGGCCGGAACGCTACGCCGAAACGGCAACCACGAGGCCTTCCTGGTCACCGCAGAGCTCTGCGGTAATGCGCTGCCGAATGTTGTCCGACAACGGCCGAATCGCTCCCGCGCCATCGCCCTGGCGCGCTCCGTCGGGCGCGCCCTCGCGGCCCTGCACGACGCAAACATCACGTTTCCGTCCGCGTTCGCGAAGCACGTGATCGTCGGCGAGGGAGCAGGCCATGATGAAGACATCGGCTTTATCGACCTCGCCGATGCCCGCATCAAAAGCCCCTCACGAAACGACCGCGCCCGCGACCTCGGGGCGCTCGCCGTCACGCTGCCCTGTTGGCCGGTGTCACGGGGCTTACGGCTGACCGCCCTGCGTGCCTATCTGGCGGCGGTGGAAGACCCGGGGTGGGAGCTGCGCGACGCGTGGCTCGATGTGGGACGCGCGGCGGCACGGCGCCAGCGCCGACGGCGTTACCGCGTCAACCTGACCGGTTCCCCCACCTCGCCGCTCACGCTCGAAGCGCGCGGCGACGGAACCTGGGTGTTTGCCGAGGAGTCCCATGTCCTCGCGGCCGCCGGTGGGCTCGACGCGCTCAGCACGACCGGACCCGAACGTGAATCCGACGGCGAACGCGTCACCGTGCGTGGCCCGCGGGACCTGGTGTGGCGCTGGCAGCGCATACTCCAGATGCTGCACGCGTTCGACGTGCCGGCTCCCGTACCCATCGCCACTCGCCTCGACGGTGACCATGGTGTCCTCTTGCGCCAGGATCGACCCGTATCAGCGCCCGCAAACAGCGCCTCCGTCCATGCGTGGACGGAGCTCTTCCGTCGGCTCCTTCGCGCTGGCCTCGTCCCGCGGCCCGGATTCGGCGAAGTGACTCGTCTCGAGGCCGACGGGCGCATCTACCTCGCCGAGCCCGCCCTCGCCCAACCTCCGGTGGTGACGCCGCGCGTTTCGCGCCGGGTGATCAAGGCCGCCCGCGCGGAGCTGCGCGCGGTCGGCGTGCCACCAGCAACGGTGAGGGACGTGATGGCGCGGCTGCGCCCCGGATCGTGAAGCTCCCGATAGGATCACGGGGAGACTGCGCGGAGGAGTGAACATGAGAGTCTGCGTTTACTGGTTGGTGTTCTTCACCCTTGCGACAACGAGCGGCCGGTCCCAGTCATCCGACGGTGCGCCGGGAGCTTCTTCGGGGACCGCCCCAGGGCCTCGCCCCAACATCTTGTTCGTCTTCACGGATGACCACGCGCCGCACGCGATCTCGGCGTACGGGTCGCGCATCAACACGACACCGAACATCGACCGGCTCGCCAACGAGGGGATGATCTTCGATCGGTCCTACTGTGGAAACTCCATATGCGGCCCCAGTCGCGCGACCATCCTCACTGGCAAACACAGCCACAACAACGGCTTCATCGACAACCGTTCCACCTTCGACGGGTCCCAGCGGACGTTCCCCAAGCTCCTCCGAGCCGCGGGCTACCAGACCGCGATCATCGGTAAGTGGCACCTGAGGTCCGATCCCACCGGTTTCGACCACTGGGAAGTCCTGAAGGGTCAAGGCCCGTACTGGAACCCGCCGCTCAAGACGGCAGCGGGAACGGTCAAACACGTCGGCTACACGACCGACGTCATCACCGATCGTGCCTTGACGTGGCTCGACAAGACGCGCGACAAGGACCAGCCCTTCCTCCTCATGTTCCAACACAAGGCTCCCCACCGCGATTGGCAGCCTGGCCCCAAGCACTATCACCTGTACGACGACGTCACCATCAAGGAGCCGCCGACGTTGTTCGACGACTGGAAAAACCGAACGTCCGCGGCCGCTGCCCAGACGATGACGATCGCGAACCACATGAGTGAGCGCGACCTGAAGTTCCGTCCCCCGGGCGGTCTCACGCCAGGGCAACTGCAAGCCTGGCACGCCGCTTACGATCCAAAAAACGAAGCGTTCAAGAAGCTCGGGCTCGAGGGCAAGGACCTCGTGCGGTGGCGATACCAGCGCTACATCAAGGACTACCTGCGCTGCATCGCGTCGGTCGACGAGAACCTCGGCCGCGTGCTGCGCTACCTGGACGAGAACGGGCTCGCGGACAACACGGTCGTGGTCTACAGCTCCGACCAGGGCTTTTACCTTGGCGATCACGGCTGGTACGACAAGCGATGGATGTATGAGGAGTCGTACCGCATGCCCCTCGTCGCCCGGTGGCCGAAGGTCATCAAGCCCGGGACCCGCTCGCAGCACCTGGTCCAGAACATCGACTACGCGCAGACCTTCCTCGAGATGGCGGGCGTCGAGGCCCCCGATGACATGCAGGGCAGAAGCCTCGTCCCCGTCATGACCGGTGAGGTGAAGGAGTGGCGCACATCCCTCTACTACCACTACTGGGAGTACCCCGCCGTGCACAGCGTCCGTCGGCACTACGGCGTGAGCACCAAGCGGTACAAGCTCATCCACTACTACCGCCTCGGTGAGTGGGAGTTGTTCGACCTCGACAAGGACCCGAACGAATTGAAGAGTGTCTACGACGATCCGGGATACGCGGAGACCAAAAAGAAGCTCGAAGCCGAACTCGCCCGTCTGCGTGAACATTACGGCGACGTCGATCCCGACATGACGGACCCGCCGAGACGAACACCGCGCGGCGTCGCACCCGCGAACGTCAAGCTGAAGAAGATCCTCGACCTGGCGCGTCGGGACGCCGCGCATCCGAACACCCTCGCTTGTGCCAACAGGCCGCTGAGCGTGGGGGCGCGGTGCGCGCCTGAGACAGGCGACGGCGTCGTCGTGGCGCTGGGCGGCAACGCCTACGGCTGGTCACTCGGCATGTCGCAAGGTGTGCCCCGATTCAGCGTCCGCTCCGCAGGCGCGTTGAAGGAGGTGGTCGGGGTGGCCCCCCTCGGGGGCGGCCGACCCCACGTGATCTGCGGCGTCCTCGACAAGAAGGCGACGCTGCACCTGTGGGTCGACGGGCGGAAGGTCGCCTCCGCCCCGGGTCACTTCATCGCCAGGAACCCCTCGGACGGGCTCGACGTCGGCCAGGACTCCAACTCCCGTGTCGACGGCCGGGAAGGCGCTGGCAAGTTCGCGGGGAAGCTCGAGGACATCCGGGTCTTCGACGGAGTCCTGCCGAGGCGTCGTATCCGGAACTGGTAGCGGGGCCTGGAGCGACGCCGCGCCTATTTCTTCGGTGCCGCGTCGGTCGCGAACGCCTTGGTGCGCTCCTGCTTGGCGGAGTCGCTCCAGATCTTGATGTCGCGAACCCGCCCCTCGTCATCGAAGGACCCGAAGCCGATCCAGCCGCGACCGTGGGTCCCGTCCTCGGCGAGCATGAT
Source organism: Planctomycetota bacterium (assembly GCA_013213915.1). Taxonomy (GTDB): domain Bacteria; phylum Planctomycetota. Next base: position 16,068 of record JABSRK010000018.1, on the reverse strand, counting down.
CGGGGTCTTCATGTCGTCGAACCAGACCCTGATGTCCTTGCCCTTGCGCTCGACGCGAACCTTGTGCCACTTGGCGCTACCCCAGTCGATGCCCTTCGTCGTCTTCTTGGCGAAGGACTTCCGAGGCTTCTTGTTCACAAGGAAGACATTGTGGGCATTCGGGTCGGCCTTGGTCGCGATGTGCACGTAGTAGAAGCGCCTGGTGTCCTGAAAGCCAAAGAAGATGCACTGGTCGCGGTGCCCGTACTCCTTACCCGTCTGCAACATCTCGCACTCGAGTACGAAGTCGCCGAAGGTCCAATCCGCGATGATCCCGATATTGTGGGGCGATCTCTGCGGCGTCTTGTACTTCTGCCCGGGCACGTGGGCGAGCCATCCGCCCTTCTCGTCGGCAGCCACCTTCCAGACCTTGGGGTCGCTGAAGACGAACTCCTTACGCGCGGCGGCTGTCGTGAACGTTTGCGCATACGCTGGCGGTTCGCCTCCCCCGACTCCGGGAACCCGATTTTGCAACACGGGGTCAGAAGCGAGACCGGTGACGGTGATCAAGAGGAGCGAGACGAGCGTCATGGGGGGATCTCCTGTGCCCATCATAGACGTCGGGCTCGCGTGTTCTGTACGGGCGAGGAGTGGCGGACGGGTCGCGCTGGCCAATGCGGGCACAGTGGTCGATTTCACACGTCATGACGCGCGAGCACGGCGCGTAGCGTGAAAAAAAAGCAGCGCCGCTCGGACCGGCCCCCTGGTGGGCAGCAAGGTCGGCCGTCGCGGCGCCGCAACCACTATCGTGACCTGAAGTCACACGGCTTGGCCAGTAACGTTTGCCCGGATTCTGGCAAAGCGGATGGGACACGCGCCGAAAGCCCGCGGGTACAACGCGATGCGGGAGCAACCGGGTATTCCCGCTACGGCAGCCAGAGAGCCTGGACGCGCCTGAAGACAGCTCTCCAGGTGAACACCTCCAGGTCCACCTCCTCCGCCGGACCCGCCTCCAACGCCCGATCCAACGCCTCCCCAAGCCGCTCAGCGTAGGCCACCTTCGCTCCGGAGTCCGGCGTATCGATCCCCGTCATGGGAGGCAGAGGCACCAGTTGGAGCGCGTCCCCCAACCCTTCGGCCAGGGCGTCCACCACCCCTGGCAGGGCCGACGAGACAACCCGACAGCCGCACGCAGCAGCCTCCACCAGCACCAGCGGAAGCCCCTCGAAGTACGACGGCAGCACGAACGCCACGCAACGGCGCAGCAGCTCAGCGAGATCCTCTTGATCCAAACGTCCGTGCCAGGTCACCCGCTCGGACAAGGACGCCATGCGCGCCCGCAACGCATCAGCCTCCGCCCCGGACCCGTCCCCCGCCACGTGCAGATGAACCCCCTCACGCGCCTCCACCGCGTCCAGCAACTCGAAGAGGCCCTTGGCGCGGCTCAACTTCCCGGCGTAGGCCACCCCCGCCCGCGCTCCCGCGCCCTGCGACCGGAACAACTCCTCCCGATAGCCCGCCCCCACCACATGAACGGACGCCGCGTCCAGGCCGTAGACCCTCCCGTACTCCTCCTGCTGTCCCGGATGCAACGTCGCCCAGACATCGACGCGGCGACACGCCTCGGTCACGTCGTCACGCAGATGCGGACAGAGCTCGAGCTGACGCAGGGCCGTGCCGTGCGTGTGCACGACAACCGGGACCGATGGCGCCACCTCCTTCGCAACCGCCGCCACAATCCAGCCGTGGTGGGCGTGGATGACGTCCGGCTCCGCCGCCGCGACGACTTCCGAGAGATGCGCCCTCCACGCCTCTCGATACAAGCGGAGCTGCGATGGGTCCATGGACGACCAGATCGTGCTCGGATACGGCATCACGTCCGACATCCCGGGAACAGGGAACGGCAGCACCCCGTCCCCGGCGCCGACCGCGGATGCAAACGTCAAGGGGTGAACACGCGACGCATCGAGATCGCCCACCCTGGGGTTTCCGTCATCGGCCGGCACGCCACAGACGACGTGCTGATCCCAACCCGCCTTCGCAGCCTCACGCACCAGTGCATCGAGCGTCACACCGCTGCCCGTCAGCATCGGGCGCTGTGAAAGGACGTGGAGAACCCGCCCTCCACCGGCAGTCACGTTAGCGGACCCCCATGTCCGAGAGGGTCGCCTCGATGGCGGCGAGCAACCGGCCGATGTCGTCTGGATAGAGACGTCCGATGGTCCCGATGCGGAAGCAGTTCGCCTGGGTCACCTTCCCCGGATAGATCACGAAGCCGCGGTTGTTCAGGCGCTCGTAGAACTCCTCGAACGTGAAAGCGTCATGGTCCGGGTAGAGGAACGACGTAATGATCGGGCCCTGCACGTCGGACGGCAGGTACTCCTGGAAGCCGAGCGCGCGCATGCCCTGGACGAGCGCCACATGGTTCTCGCGATAGCGCGTGCTGCGGCCTTCCACACCCCCCTCGGCATTGAGCTCCTGCAGAGCCTGGTGGAATGCGAGGATCGCGTGCGTCGGAGGCGTGAACCGGAATTGCCCGTTCGCCTCGAGCCCCTTCCATTGCGCCAGCAGGTCAAGACTGACCGTGCGACCCCACCCCTTCGTCGCCAGCAGCGCCTCCCGCCGACAGATGACGAACGAGAAACCGGGCACCCCCTCGATGCACTTGTTCGCGCTCGAGACGAGAAAGTCGATCCCCCACGTCGCCACGTCCACATCAATGGCGCCAAATGCGCTCATGGAATCGACGAAGAAGGTCCGCCCGGAAGCGCTGACCACCCGGCCGATGGCATGCACGGGATTCATGATGCCCGTCGTGGTCTCGCAATGGACGACGGCGACGGTCGCAATCGTCGGGTCCTCGTCGAGCAGGCGCTCGATCTCGCCCACCTCTGGCGTCGTATTTTCCGCGAAGCAGAGCTTGACGACCTCCACATCGTGGACCTCTGCGATCGTCGCGATACGCTCGCCGTATGCACCGTTGATCACCGCGAGCAGCTTCTTCTTGGGCGGCAAGGCTGAGGAGATGACCGCTTCGAGCCCGAATGTCCCGGCACCCTGGACAAGGATCGCCTCGTACCCGTCGTCAGTCGAAACACCCGCGAGGGACAACAACCCGTCGCGCACCTGACGCACCGTGTCAACAAACGCGCTGTCACGGGAACCGAGATCCCGGAGCATGGCCTCCTTGACCGAACGGCTGGTCGTCAGCGGACCGGGCGTGAACAGCGGCTTGTCCGGCGGCGCCGGGTCCGTCACGGAGTCTCTCCGGCCTCGAGACGACGCTCGATGTCATCGAGGCAGGCCGCGACGCCGGTGATGTCGTCGACGACGTAGTGGGCGGAGGCCGCGTTCATCCGAGCCCGCGCGCGCTCGATGCGCGCCGCGTACTCGGCCTCCGGGAGCGCGTCCACCTCAGCGAGAGGCAGGCCGATTTCGTTACCGCTCCGGGCAAGACCGATGCTCCACATGCCAGCGTTGATGCCCTCGGCGACGCCCGGCACCGTGTCATCCACCTTGACGATGGCGCTCATCGGCCAGACGCCGAGCCGTCGCGCGTTCTCGAGACACATCCAGGGCGCGGGTCGGCCCTCCGGCACGTCCCCGGCGCTCACGGTCTCGTCGGGCTCATACCCGCGAGCCTTGGCCTCCGAGAGCAAAAGCCCCATCATCTCCGGCGTGTAGCCGGTGGTGGAGCCGATCTTCAGCCCTCTCCCTCTGAACTCCGCGATCGCCTCGAGGCAGCCGGGGATGAGATCCGAGTAGTCCGCGAGACACGCGAGTTGCATGGGGACGAAATCCGTGAACATGCGCTCCACGTCCTCCTCGGTGGGAGCGCTCCCATGAACGGACTGCCAGCGCTCGTTGACCGCCGGGATCTGCGTCAACGCACGGATATGCACCTTCTTGTGGGCGCCCATGGGCTGGCGCGCTTCATCGACGGTGATCTCCACGCCGTGCTTCTTGAAGACCGCGGCGAAGACCACCGCAGGCGCCATGCAGCCATAGTCCATGGTCGTCCCGGCCCAGTCGAGAATAATCGCTTTGATACCCATGACCGCAGGCTAATGGATCCTGTATCGGGGCTCAACGCTACGATGCGCGTATGGTCCGCGGCGTCACGCTCGATCTCTGGGACACGGTCATCGCCGACGACTCCGACGAACAGGAGCGACGGGCCCGAGGAATGGCATCGAAGTGGGACACCCGCATGGACGTCGTCGCCAGCGCCCTCGCCGCCGCGGATGTCCTCGTGGATAGTGAGCGCCTCGCCAACGCATGCAGCGCCGTTTCCAAGCAGTTTCGCGCATCTTGGCGTGAGGGGCACATGACGTTCGACGTCGCCGAAAGGATCGACCGCATCCTGGTGCAGCTCGGTGTGCCCCTCTCGGAGGAACGTCGCGCGGCCGTCGTCCTCAACCTGGAGGAGATGGAGCTCGACCCCGCGCCGATTCCGGTGCCGGGCGCCGTGCTCGGTGTCTCACAGCTCGCCGCGAGGTGGCCCCTCGCCATTGTGTCGGATGCCGTGTTCTCCCCCGGGCGGTGCCTGCGCGAGATCCTGCGCACGCACCACCTGCTCGACTATTTCCAGACCTGCATCTTCTCCGACGAGGCCGGACGGTCCAAACCGCACAAGGATGTGTTCACCGCCGCGGCGAACGGACTCGGCGTTCCGCTCGACGCCATGGTGCATGTTGGAGATCGCGAACATCACGACATTCGCGGTGCGCAGGCGGCAGGGATGAAGGCCGTGCTCTTCGTCGCCGCGCGCGACAAGGACCTGGCAGGAACCGCCGCCGACGCGGTCTGCGGGAACTGGGAGGAGCTCCCGAGTATCATCAGCTCCCTATGACCCGCTTTCTCGTCATCGACGGCTATTCCAAGGCGGCGCGCGACGAGCTCGAAGCAGGTGGCGCGACCATCGCCGCGACCCTCTACGAGCGCATGCTGCTCCACTGGGCACCTGAAGGATCATCCGCCGACATCCTGTTTCCGGCAGACGACGGCATCGACCCGGGTCTCGAACTCGAGCAGTACGACGGCATCACATGGACGGGTTGCAGCCTCTGCGTGAACGACGACCACACGCGAGAGGTCCAGTGCCAGATCGATCTGCAGCGGCGCGCGTTCGCGCTCGGAGTTCCGGGGTTCGGATCCTGCTGGGCCGCCCAGATCGCGGTCGTGGCCGCCGGCGGCAAGGTAGCACCAAACCCGCACGGTCGAGAGATGGGTGTGGCGCGCAAGATCCGGCTCACGGATCAGGGCCTCACCCACCCCATGTACGCAGGCAAGCCGCCCGTGTTCGACGGCTTCACGAGCCACGACGACGAGGTCACCCACGTCCCGGATGGCGCCCATGTGCTCGCATCGAACGCGTGGACCAGCGTGCAGGCGGTCCATGTCGTCCATGAAGGCACGCCGTTCTGGGGGCTCCAATACCACCCCGAGTACGACCTCCACGAGATGGCGCGGCTCATGTTCGCCCGCGCAGACAAGCTGGTAGGGCTCGGGTTCTTCAAGGACCGGGACGCCGGGCTCCGGCACGTCGATGCACTCGAAGAACTACACGACAATCCGTCGCGCAAAGACCTGGGGTGGCGACTCGGCATCGACGGCGACCTGCTCGACCAGGACGTGCGCCAGATCGAGGTCAAGAACTGGATCAGGTCACTCATCGCCCTGTTTCTCATCACCACCGTCCTGGGTGCGCAGACCAACTACGACGAGACCAAGGTCCCGAAGTACGTTCTGCCCGATCCCCTCGAGGGCGTCACCAAGGCCGAGCAATGGCCGGCGCAACGCGTCGCGCTGATGCGGCTTCTCGAGCGCCACGTCTACGGACGCATGCCCGGCCGTCCTGCGCGAATGAGGATCTCTCGCGCGGCAGACCCGAAAGCGCTGGGAGGTCTGGCGACCCGCAAGGAGGTCGTGATCCGTTTCGGCGAGGAGAGCGACGCTCCGTCCATGAGGGTGCTCATCTATGTCCCGAACGAACGTGAGGGACCGGCACCTGCGTTCCTCGGACTGAATTTCTGGGGGAACCACACGATCTGGCCGGACGCAGGGATCACGAAGAACCCGGCCACGAGGCGCACGCGGCCGCGCGGGTCGCGCAAGGGCCGGTGGCCGGTGCAGAAGATCGTGGCGCGGGGCTACGCCCTCGCGACGGTCTACTACGGTGACATCGATCCCGACGAACACGACGGATTCACGAACGGCGTCCACCCCCTCTTCCCCATGGCGACGGACGGGAAACGGGATGACGACGCGTGGGCATCGATCTGCGCATGGGCGTGGGGGCTCTCGCGCGCCATGGACGAACTCGTGCAGGACAAGGACATTGACGGGGGACGCGTCGCGGTCCTCGGACACTCCCGGCTCGGGAAGACGGCGCTGTGGGCAGGTGCCTGCGACGAACGGTTCAAGCTGGTCATCTCGAACAACTCGGGGTGTGGTGGCGCCGCACTGTCTCGACGCGGGTTCGGAGAGACCGTCGCCCAGATCAACGCTTCGTTTCCCCACTGGTTCTGCGATCGCTTCAAGACGTACAACGGCGACGAGGGCGCCCTGCCCGTCGATCAACACACCCTGATCGCGTGCATCGCCCCGCGCGCGTGCCTCGTCAGCAGCGCCGAAGGCGACCGGTGGGCCGATCCACGAGGCGAGTTCCTGTCCACCCTCGCGGCCGATCCGGTCTACCGGCTCCTCGCAACCGAAGGACTCCCGGCGAAGGAGATGCCGAAGCCCGGAAACGCCTCCCTCGGACGACTGGGTTACCACATCCGTCCCGGACGTCATGACGTGACCGACGCGGACTGGATGGTGTTCCTGTCGTTCGCCGATCGCGTCATGCGCGAGAAGTAGCCCACGCGCGTCCCTTCCCGTCTCTCGGCGTGGCGATTACCCTACCGACCACCCGCAGCGAGGGCGAGACGCAGCGTTGCCTCTACGAGTCACGAGTCCTTACGACGGTGCCGAGATCTGCGAGTTGCCTTTCGATGAAGGCGACGCGATCGAACGAAAGGCGGCGTTCGCCTACGCGGCTCAAGACGTCTGGTCACGCGTACCCCTCGACGAACGCATCTCTCGCGTCCGCGCCGCCATGGGCCACTTCCGCGACAACGGCGAGTCCATCGCCGAGGACGTCACCCGGCAGATGGGCAAACCCATCACCCAGTCCCGCGGCGAGGTGGCCACGTTGCTTGATCGAGCCGACCACATGCTGTCGATCGCCCCTGATGCCCTGGCGACCGATGTCCTCGATCGTCCGGGTTTCGTTCGCCGCATCGAACACGCCCCCCTCGGCGTCGTTCTCGACATCGCCGCGTGGAACTACCCCCTGATCATCGCCGTGAACGTGGTCGTACCGGCCCTCCTGGCTGGTAACGCGGTCATCGTCAAGCACAGTGCCAAGACGCCGCTCTGCGGACGCGCCTACGCCGACGCCTTCGCCGCCATGGAGCCCGCGGGGCTCGTTCAGGACGTCATCCTCACCCACGAGGCGACCGCGGCGCTGATCGGCGACCGCCGTATCGCCCACGTCTCGTTCACCGGCAGCACCGAGGGCGGCCGCAGCATCTACGCCTCCGCCGCCGCTCGACTCATGGACGCGGGATTGGAGCTCGGGGGCAAGGACCCGGCGTACGTCGCCGAAGACGCTGACTTGGACACCGCGGTGGAGAGCATCGTCGATGGCGCGTGTTACAACGCGGGCCAGTCCTGTTGCGCGGTGGAACGGGTCTATGTCCACGAGAGCGTCCATGATGCGTTCATCGAACGGGCACGCAGCATCATGGAGCAGTACCGCCTCGGAAATCCGCTCGACGAAGACACCACCATGGGGCCGCTGGCGTCCGCGGCGGCGCACGTCACGCTCGAATCCCATGTAAGGGACGCCACCCGGCGAGGTGCTCGCGTCCTGCTGGGCGGCGGCGCCATGAACGGGTCGCTCTTCTGGCTGCCGACACTCCTCATCGATGTCCCCAACGACGCCCTTATCATGCAAGAGGAGTCCTTCGGCCCGCTTCTCCCGGTCATGCGCGTCGCCGACGACGAAGAAGCCCAGCACGCCATGGACGACACCCGCTACGGGTTGACCGCGTCGGTGTGGACCACCGACACGACCCGGGCCGAACGGATGGCTCGCGATCTCGACGCCGGCACCATCTTCCAGAACCGCTGCGACTACCTGGACCCGGCGCTCCCCTGGACCGGCTGCCGCGATAGCGGACTCGGATCGACGCTCTCGCGCTACGGGTTCCTGCACCTGACGAAACGCAAGGCGATCCACTTCAAGATCTGAGCCCGGCTACTCCGGGGTCACGTACGCCGCCGTGATCCCTCCGTCCACCGAGAACGTCGCTCCCGTCAGGTAAGAAGCCTCGTCCGACGCCAGGTACAGGGCCGCGCGCGCCATTTCGGACGCCTCACCGAACCGTCCCATGGGTACGTGAACCAGGCGCCGCTGCTTCTTCTCCTCGGTGTCCAGGAACTTCATGAGCAGCTCGGTCTTGAGGGGTCCGGGGCAGAGCGCGTTGACGCGGATGTCCTCGCGCGCGTGGATGACCGCCAACTCCCTGGTCATGGACAGCACAGCGCCCTTGCTGGCCGTGTAAGCGATCTGGGGCGTAGCGGAGCCCAGCAGGGCGACGAACGACGCAGTGTTGACGATCGACCCGCCGCCCGCGCGACGCAACGCCGGGATCTCGTACTTGCAGCCAAGAAACACGCCTTTGACGTTGATGGCGTAGGTACGGTCGAACACGGCCTCTTCGGTTGTCACCGCGTCGTCGTCCCCGGAGTCCATGATCCCGGCGTTGTTGAACGCGATGTGCAGCCCACCGAACGCGGCCTCCGTCTCCTCCACCATGCGGGCGCAATCCGCGTCCTTCGAGACATCCGCAGTCACCGCGATCGCGCGGCCTCCGTCAGCCGTGATCGCGTCGGCCACGGCCTGCGCTCCGTCGCCGTTCACATCGACACACGCCACGTTCGCGCCCTCCTTCGCGAACAAGACGCACGTCTCCTTTCCAATGCCGCTGGCTGCGCCGGTGACCAGCGCCGTCTTCTGTCTGAGCCTCATGCCGGGATCATACCCAGCGTGTAGGCTCGTGCCCTCATGGCGACCATCGACTGGGTCATTGTCGGCGCGTACTTCGTGCTGACCATCGCGATTGGGCTGTGGTTCAGCAAGAAGGGCGCGTCCAGCCTCTCCGAGTACTTCGTCTCCGGTCGATCGCTTCCTTGGTGGCTCGCCGGGACCAGCATGGTCGCGACGACGTTCGCTGCCGACACGCCACTCGCCGTTACGGGCATCGTCGCAAGGGAGGGGATCTCGGGGAACTGGGTCTGGTGGTGTCTCGCACCAAGCGGCCTCATGACCGTGTTCTTCTTCGCCGCGCTGTGGCGGCGATCCGGCGTCATGACGGACGTCGAGCTCGTCTCGATCCGATATGGGGGACGTCCTGCTCGCTTCCTCAGGGGGTTCCGCGCGATCTACCTCGGCGTGCTCATGAACGGGTTCATCCTCGGCTGGGTGAACATCGCGATGATCAAGATCCTGGGGTGGACCCTGGATCTGAACCCCTGGGTCGCGCTCGCGATCTGCCTGGCCGTGACGCTGCTCTACTCAGCCCTGGCCGGGCTATGGGGCATCGTGGTCGTCGACGTCTTGCAGTTCGTGATCGGCATGGGTGGCACGATCGCCCTCGCCTTTTTCGCGGTCGATGCCGTCGGCGGACTCGGCAACCTCCGCTCGCGGCTGGCCGAGGCGCACCACCCGGCGCTGCCGCCCGATCATCCAGCCCTCGGACCCGGCGAGCAAGGGCTCGCGCACGGCGACGCGCCCTACGGCGACAACGTCGAGGACCTGCTTTCCTTCTTCCCGGGAGACGCGCCCTGGAGCCTGATACCCATGACGTTCGCCGTCTTTCTCGCGGTGAACTGGTGGGCGAGCTGGTATCCGGGAGCGGAGCCGGGCGGTGGTGGCTACATCGCGCAACGCATGTTCGCGTGCAAGAACGAGCGGCACGCCATGCTCGCCGGGCTCTGGTACAACTGCGCGCACTACGCGCTGCGGCCGTGGCCATGGATCATCGCCGGACTTTGCGGCATCGCGCTGTACGGGAACACGTTGATCTGGAACGGCAAGCCCGACCCCGAACTACCGTACGTACAACTCATCCTCGACCACCTCCCCATAGGGTGGCGCGGGCTGCTGATGGCTGCTTTCGCGGCCGCCTACATGTCGACGATCTCCACCCAGTTGAACTGGGGTGCGTCGTACCTCGTCAATGACGTCTACCGTCCCTTCGTGCGTCGCAATGAAAACGCGCGAAACGAGGTCATGGTGGCGCGCATGACGACGGTCGTCGTTCTGGCACTTTCGGTGCTGATCACGCTGATGTTCGACACCGTCAAGGACGCGTGGGAGTTCGTCATCGCCGTCGGATCCGGCACCGGGTTGGTGCTGATCCTCCGTTGGCTGTGGTGGCGAATCAACGCGTGGTCTGAGATCGTGTCGATGATCTCCGCATTCGTGATATCGACGCTAATATTCACCCTCGCATCCGATCTCGGATTCGGCCCCAAGCTGCTCCTCACCGTCGGCGGCACAACGGTCGCGTGGATCGCGGCGACCTTCCTCACGCGCCCAGAATCTCCGGAGACGCTTCGTGGGTTCTGCGAGCGGGTCAACCCGCCGGGGCGTGGCTGGGGTGGATTCGCGGCGCAAGAAACGCCGTTTCACCTGGGCCCGCGGCTCTGTGCCTGGAGCTGCGGCCTCGCGGTCGTCTATGGCGTCCTCTTTGGCGTCGGGAACCTGCTCATCGGAACGAACTCCACCGGCTGGACACTCCTCGTCATCGCGCTGTTTGGCGCCCTCGGTCTCGCAGCCGCCCTCAGGCATCCCTGCTTCGCCGACCCGGATTGACGTCTTGCCCGGACCGCGTCCCGCCGTAGGATCCGGGTCGCCATGAGCCCGCGACCCCTGAGCTTCACACGATGAAGGCCGTCCTCCTCGCCGCCGGACGCGGATCACGATTGGAGGCCGACGAGCTTCCCAAGCCGTTGTGGGAGATCGGTCCCGCCAGCGCCGAGGACCCGACGTCCGTGTCGCTCCTTGAACGCCAGGTGCACTGCCTGCGCGCGGCTGGCGTAGACGATGTCGCGGCCGTCGTCGGCTGGCGACGCGACAAGGTCGCCGAGAAGATGGAGCCCCTCGGCGTCAGGCTCATCGAGAACATCCACTCCGACATCAGCGCATCGGGAACCAGCCACTCGCTGCAGTTCGCCGTGCGATCGGGCTGGAACCCCCTCGACGGCGACGAGCCCCTGCTGCTCATGGACGGCGACCTCGCCTACGAACGCGCCGTGCTCGATGTCATCCTCGATGCGCAGCCGGGCCCTTCGCGTATGCTCGTCTGTCCGGTGACGAACAAAGACTCGGAAGAGGTCCGCGTCTACGCGCGCGACGGGCAACCAACCCTGCTCGGCAAAGGACTCGAATCACCGCTCACCGATGGTCTCGACCTGCTCGGCGAGGCGACCGGCATCGTCCGCTTCGAACCCCAGGACCATCACCTCGTCACGTCCATGCTCGACTGGCTCGTGGGCGTTCCCGGACAGTCCTCCGGCTTCGGTTTCGCCCACATCGCGTCCGAGCACGAGGAGCTCGCTCAGTACCTCATGACGCTGCGCCGCCTCGAGACGATCATGCTCCCTGACCACCTCCTCTTCATGGAGGTGGACTTTCAGGAGGAGTTCGACGAGCTCCGATCGCAGATGTACCCGCGCATCCTCGAGAAGGACGCGCGGTAGGCGCCTCGGGTGGGGTCGTCAGCGCCGCGCGGCGTCCGGAATACGGCTGGAGGCCAGCGGGAGACGCGAGACCCCCAGTGATTCAGCGAGCATGACGGCGCCGAGGGCGGGAGAGGCCTCCCCGCGAATACGCCCCTTTTTCCAGGGGCCTGCCCCGATGAACCAGAGGGGCACCTCCCGGTCTTGCGGGTGGGGTGACCCGTGCGTCGTCACGTTTGTCGTATTGATCCACCACGGCTTGTGGATGACGTAGATGTCACCGGATCTCCCCGGATACAGGTTCGAACGGACGAGTGACGTCCACGGCTCAGGTCCCTTGGCGCCCTTGTTGATGGCGGAAACCGAGAACGCCTGCTGCACCCCCGGCGCAACACGCGCACCCTGGAGCGCGAGCTTGGTCGCGTCGGCCACTGTCACCTTGGCTTTCGCCAATGCGCCGTAGTCGAGGAACAGGCACGTGTCGTCGAAGCCGTAGACCCAGCGCAGAATGCCCTCGGGCGGTACGCCGAGTTTCTGCTGCAACGCGCGATTCGCGAACATGGCCGCGCCGAGTGCGAGGTTGCCGCGCCCCGCATCCACACCGGCGGCGAACACGGACTCGGGCGACGGCCTCACGCCATGATCCGACGTGATCACCATGGACCATCGTCCCTCGCCGACATGAGCGTCGAGCAGGGCGATCAGCGACGTGAGCATGCGGTCGGTCCGGATGGTCATATCCCGAACCTCGATACTGCGTGGGCCATAGCGGTGACCACACGAATCGTTGGCGCTGAACCCTATGCACAGCAGGTCCGGAACATCGTCCTGGCCCAGCTTCTCGGCGGTCATTGCCGCGTCGACGAGGTTCATCAACGCATCGTTCCCAAACGGTGTCGCATACAACTCGTCGTAGAACAGCGGCCCTGGCTTCGGGAGACCACCCGTCACCGCCCGTGGCAACGTCCGGTGCCCCGTCGCCGTCGCCAGCTCGAACGGACGATCGTCAACGAGACCGGCGTACGCCGCCGCCGGGCCAGCTCGCCTCCATACTCTCCCGTGCCACGCGTCGAACGGACGCGACGCGTTGATCTTCTCCAGCCAGGGAGGGAGCTTGGGCATGAAACGATCACTGGAGATCCACGAACCCGCCGTTCGGTCTGCCCAGACGGCGACGTCCGCCGAACGTCCGCCCATCAGAATCGCTGCGCGGTCCTTCCACGACAACGAGACGACGCGCGAGCCGGCCCCGAAGTGGGCCTTCATCGCATCTCCGAGGGTCACGCCTTGCAGCTGCCCAGGGCCGATGTTCGGCGCGGCCGTCGGGCTGCCGATGCCGCGCGCGCCGGGATCAAAGCAGCAGTAGTGGGGGAGGCCGGTTTTGCGGTCGAACCAGTTGTTCTGGACGATCCCGTGCTGCGACGGAGTCCCCCCCGTGCTCAGGGTCGCGTGACCCGGACCCGTGAACGTAGCTGCGTGCTGCAACGCACAATCGGAAAATTCGAGCCCCAACACGGCCGCCCCACGGAAGAAGCTCCCCTTCACGGGCAGGACGGGCCTCGCCTCGTCCAACACCCAGCTGGCGAGTTGGTCCACGCTCACCAGCACAGCGAGGCGTGGACGCGGAGCCTGGGCAAGAGCGATGCTGCTGATCAAGAGGAACGGTGCGACGGCGCGGAACATCGCGAGATGATAACCGGGCGATAGCCCTTTACTCCCGGAGTTGAGTACGGGGTCGATAAAGCGGGTTAACAGGCGCCGCCGCACGGGTAGGCTCCGAGCCACATGCGTCAGTGTCCACGCTGCTTTTATCCTCTCAAGATCGTCGGTGACGGCACCAGTGAACTCGCCCAGTGCCACCGATGCCACGGTGCCTGGGTCCTCCCCCGCGAAGCGATTCGTCGTTTCGGCCTCGGCGCCGATCCGGCCACGTGGGAAAAGCTGAACATCGCCGAGTCCCGCGGTGTTTCCAGCCTCATGTGTCCGGACGGGCATGGCGCGCTCGCCGTCCTGATCCTGCGAGACGAGCAAGGAGCGGTAGAGGTCGATACCTGTGCCCAGTGCGAAGGACTGTGGCTCGATGCGCACGAAGGACGCGCCCTCTCGAACATCGCTCGCCGTCAGGGCAAAAGGAAAGACCCCTACTCACCCGACGTCAAGGGCTACCTCTTCCAACTTCTCACGGGCTTCCCCGTGGAAGAGTGGAACCCTGTCCGACGCACGCCGGTCGTCATGCTGTCGCTCCTCGGCGCCATTCTCGCCGCCGCCGTCGCCCAGATCGTGTTCATGTACCTGCGACCTCTCGAAGAGCAGCTCGCGTTCGTCGACGCCATGTTCGTCGTCCCCGCGACGATCCTGGACGGAGGTGCGCCCTGGACGCTCTTCACGTACATGTTCTTCCACATCGGGATCGTCCACCTGCTCGGCAACCTCTGGTTCCTCTGGCTATTCGGCGACAACGTCGAAGACGCGCTCGGCCGGGGTAAGGCCCTGACCCTTTACCTGGCGGCAGGACTCGTCGGCGGGCTGGCCCACATCGTCGCGTTCCCCACCGACACGACTCCACTTGTCGGCGCGTCGGGAGCTATCGCCGGACTGATGGGCGCTTATCTCGTCCTCTTTCCACGTATCCGCGTGTGGGTGGTGTGGTTCTTCTTCCCCATCCGGCTCCATGCCACCACCTATCTCCTGATCTGGATCGGGCTCCAGTTCCTGGGCATGCTCCTGGGTCAGCGCGACATCGCGTGGTGGGTCCACATCGGCGGATTCACGGCCGGCGTCCTGATGGCGTTGATGCTGCGCGACGGGTCCCGTGACCGCGATCTCATCAAAGCAGCGCAGCCCGTCCGGCCGCGGCGGGCGCAGGCATGGGAGCGGCCGGCGCACGTGAACAGGCGACGTTACACGTCACGTTCCGCGCCCCGCGAGGACTGAGGCCTCCCCGCCTCCTCACCCAACGAGGTGGCGACGCGCCGGGGTCTGGGAACTACTCGAGCCACGCCCGCAGGAACGCGTAACGGATTCCTCCGTCCTCCGCGCCCTTTCCGACGCACGCGAAGCCGCACTTTTCGAGAACGCCGATGGAAGGCGCGAGGGTCGGGTAGGTCTCCGCGAGGACCGCTCGGACGCGATCGTCCTCGAAGGCACGTCGAACGAGCGCCGACGTGGCCTCGGTGGCGTAGCCGTTGCGCTGCGCGTCTTCGACAACCGCGTAGCCGACCTCCACCGTGCCCTCCCCGGAGGGGGGACCCTTGTAGCCGCCGACCCCGATCACGCGCCGCACGTCGTCCTCCGGCTCGACGACGAAGTACCACAAGAGCCAACCGGCCGCGTCTTCGTGACGATCGAAGGCATCGAGCGACCATCGAATGGTCGTCTCCTCCAGCTCGGAAGGCAAGACGTCCACCTGGGCGCCGAGGACCTCGCCGAGAGTGGGAAGTCCCTCCAGGTGGGCGCGCAGAATCTCCGGCGTGGCGGCGATGAGCTGCAAGCGCTCGGTGTGCAGGTCGGGCGGCAGGGCCGGGCTCACTTCTTCAGCTTCTGCGATGCAAGAAACGCCACGAGGTCCCGCAACTCCTTGGGGGACAGCTTGGTGATCACGTCCTCTGGCATGGGGGACTTCTCACGCTTGCGAAAGGTGATGATCTTCTTGTCGATGGTTATGCGCTCGAGCGGCTCCCCCACCTCCTTGACCTCCATCACGACCTTCTTGTCGTCCTCCTCCACGACGCGGCCGCGGTAGATGTCGTCCTCCTTCGTCTCGACCATCCAGTCCTGGAACGTCTCGGTGATCTCCGCGTTCGGGTCGACAATCGAGCGCAGCAGATATTCGCGGTCGCGCCGATCACCGACGTCGCTGAGATCCGGTCCGGCGATGACGTTGGCGTCGGTCGGCTTCAGGTTCCCGACCTGGTGGCACCGGCGGCACGACGTCTCTGTTTTGTTGAGAAAGATGTTCTTCCCCCGATTCGGATCGCCGCCGTGCAGGGAAGGGAGGTAACGAACGATCTTATTCTTCGACAGCGAAGACTCGTATTCCTTCACTCGCGACGCGAGCTGCCCGTTCGCCTTCATGCGACGCCGGGCGGCGTCGAGCAGTTCGAGCCACGTGTCCATTGGCTGCTCCTTCGACAGGAGGCGGTCCATGGCATCGATCAGCATTTCGTCAGCCCGGGCATCTCCCAGCTTCGCGAGCGTGACCAGGCCAGCCTGCTTCTCCGGCGTCGTCCCGTTCTCGAACGTGGAGGCGATGACATCGAGCGGGAGTCCCTTGTCGATGCGCGGCAGTAGCGA
>JABSRK010000179.1:1746-7579 GCA_013213915.1 Planctomycetota bacterium | reverse complement strand
ATGAAGCTGCCGACCAGCAGCATGGTGAGCGCGATGTGGGTGACGATCCAGCCGGACTGCTCGATGCGCCAGGGATACTTCCGCAGCGTGGCGGAGATGAGCGCCGCGGCGAAGGTCAACTGCAGCAAGCCGTACCACCACGACGAGTAGAAGACGTGCGCCGCCGATTTGTGGCCGTACGCGTTCTCCCACCACGTTCCCTGGTGCCATGCAGCCGCGAGAGCGATCAACAAGCTGATCCCGAACCAGATGTTGCCGGCTGCGTGCCACATCCGTCCGAGCGCGCGGGTCAAGGGGCCCGGCTCGTATGCCGTGCGCCGATAGGCTTGTATGACGAGGAAGGCCACGATGGTGCCACCCATCCCGACTCCGAACACGATCAGCCGGGCCATCAGCGGCGCTGTCTCGGCCATGCCTGCCGCGGCGAGGGGGACCGCCGCCACGGCGCCGAGGTGCCCCGCAAGGAACCACCAGGCGGAGTGGTTCCGGCGCTCGGCCACGACTGATGCGAGGAACCCGAACACGATTCCGGACCAGACCGACAGGCCCAGGAAGCCCACACGGGGCACCTCGCCCCAGGGGCTGTCCGTGTGGGAGGCCATCAGGAAAGGGACGAGCAGGACCAGGATGACGTCCAGAAACAGCACGGTCATGAGGACCGTGAAGACGGGGGTCATCTCCTTGGGCCGTGGACGCAGGAGACCCCCGGCCCGGGACGGTACGGCCGAAGGCGCGACCGCGTGTGCGGTGTCGTCCTCGTTTTGGCTCGGCTTGAGATCGGCCATCGCATCTGGCACGCCGGGAGAGGCCCCGGGTGGTCGTCCCCTTGATCAGGCGCGCGGGCTGCCGCGCCGTAACGAAACAGTTACGCCGTTGCGGCCCCGGCCTCCTCCTCGCGACGCGTGCGGTTGTACTCCTCCACGGTCTGTGAAATCTGCATGGAGCAGAATTTTGGCCCGCACATGGAGCAGAACTCCGCCGACTTGAAGTACTCCTCGGGGAGCGTCTCATCGTGCATGCGTTGTGCTGTTTCGGGGTCCAGGCTGAGCTCGAACTGGCGTCGCCAGTCGAACTTGAAGCGGGCGCGACTCAGTTCGTCGTCGCGGTCGCGGACTCCGGGACGATGACGTGCGATGTCGGCGGCGTGGGCAGCGATCTTGTAGGCGACGACCCCCTGGCGCACGTCGTTTACGTCGGGCAGGCCAAGGTGCTCCTTGGGCGTGACGTAGCAGAGCATGGATGCGCCGGCCCACCCCGCGAGGGCCGCTCCGATGGCGGACGTGATGTGGTCGTAGCCCGGGGCGATATCGGTCACCAGCGGTCCCAGCACATAGAACGGCGCCTCGTCGCAGACTCGCTGCTGGCGCTCGACGTTCATGGCAATCTTGTCCATGGGGACATGCCCAGGCCCCTCGACCATGACCTGGACGTCCTGGTCCCAGGCGCGCCGGGTGAGCTCCCCGAGGGTATCCAGCTCGGCGAACTGTGCGTCGTCGCACGCGTCGTGGATGCACCCTGGCCGGAGCGAGTCACCCAGCGAAAGGGTGACGTCGTGACGTCGACAGACCTCGAGGATCCGGTCGTATGCCGTGTAGAACGGGTTCTCCCGTCGGTGGTGGACCATCCACTGCGCCATGAGAGAGCCGCCGCGGGAGACGATCCCCGTGATGCGACCGTCGATCAGCGGCAGGTGCTCGAGACGGATGCCACAGTGGATCGTCATGTAGTCCACACCCTGCTCAGCCTGACCCTCCACGACTCGCACCAGGTCGTCCTCAGTGAGGTCGGTGACGGAATCGACGCCCTGCACGGCTTGGTAGACCGGGACCGTTCCGATGGGGACGGGAGACCGTCGCAAGATAGACTCGCGGATACCGTTGATGTTGCCACCCGTAGACAGGTCCATGACGGTGTCGGCGCCCAGCGTGACCGCGGTTTCGAGCTTGGCGATTTCGTTATCCACGTCCGAGGTCACGGCCGAGTTGCCGATGTTCGCGTTGACCTTGCACTGGGCAGCGATGCCTATGGCCATCGGCTCCAGCTCGGGGTGATTGATGTTGGCGGGGATGACCATGCGCCCGCGCGCGACTTCGTCGACGACGACCTCGAGCGGAATTTGCTCGCGCTCGGCGACGTACGCCATCTCCTCGGTCGCACATCCCTGTCGGGCGTAGTGCATCTGGGTAACACACGCATCGCCGCCACGGCGGTCGATCCACTCTTGCCTCATGTATGAAACTCCGGTCAGACGCGCGCAAAAGCCCTTGCGGCACAAGGGAATACGCGTCGCCCGAACTCTACCCTGCGGAGCGAATAGCCTCAACGCTGCGAGGCCCATGCCTCATCGCTTCCTGAAGTCCTTCTGGGTCAGGTTCTTCAGGAACTCCTTCCCCGGTTCGAGCCGGGTCTTCAAGCGCGCTCGCCCGAGGGCTGGATGCCAGAGGTGGACCGTGACCTCATCGGCGGTAGGGATGTTCTTCAATGCCACCGTGCCGTCGCCCTGGCTGACGCCTACCCAGGGGCTCTTCGTCCCGACGAGCCACGCCTCCATCCAAGGGTGGACGTCGCAGACAACGTGGTAGGTCCCGCCGACGGCGATCGTGTATGTCTGGACCGCCTTCCCAGCTGGGATGATCCCGTTCCAGAACTGCCGGCGTCCGCGGCCGAGGATGCGCGCGTTGTGGGTGATCGTGTCCGAGTTCTTCACCGTGAGCTTCTTGCCCACGGGCACGAACTGAACTCGCGGGTAGAAGCGGCACTTCCGGTTGTCGAGGGTCCCGGGGAGGGGCAGGGCGCCTTTGCCTGGCGCAGGTCCCTCGAGCATCACGGCCACATCGCGGAGGCCTCGGGTCTTCTCGTCGACGACGATCCGCTCATCCAGCAGCGTTTTCTCGTCGATGCACTTTTGGCAGAACGCCGCGTCCGCCGGGCTTCGTTGCTTGACCACGTTTGGAATGGCGACCGGCTTGCGTGTCGGGACCGGGCCTTTCCAGGTGACGCGGACCTTCAGATCAGCCTGAGCGGCGGCCACGGCGGCCAGGAGGAGAAGGCAGGGGAGCAAGCGAGCCATGGCGACATTCTAAGGAGTCAGGGGTCGACTCCCCATGATGAGGTCATGAGAGTTCCGACGGTCTGCCTGCTCCTCACGGGCCGGGTGTTCGGCCGGGACCAGGCCGCGGTCAGTTGAGGACGACCACAGCCACGACAACGCTGTGGGTGAAGAGCAGCATCGGCAAGCCTACGGAGAACATCACCCGCTGTGTCTTGTGCCGGAGCGCCACCATGGCGAGCAAGCCGCCGAGGGCGCCTCCGATCGTGCCGAGCGCCATGAGGTTCATCTCGGATGTCCGGCGCCCCGCGGTCTTTGCCTTGAGTTTGTCGAGCGCGAAGAGAAGAAACGTCACCAGCGAGACGAACCCGATGTGGGTGAACAGGGACTGAATCAGCGTGAACCGGAACCAGAGCAGGGCGACCAGCCAGACCACCCCAGAGGCGATCACCGTGTACAGAACCAACCGTCCGCTTTCGAGGAAGGGCCTGACCTTTCTGCTCGAGCGTGACTTATCGGAGCCCATAGCGCTTCATCTTCCGTTGGAGCGTGCGTCGATCGATCCCCAGAATCTCGCTGACTCGGGAGACGTTGCCACACTCCCTTTCCAGCGTACGGGTGATGTGCATTTTCTCACTGTCCTCAAGGGTGAGGGGCTCCTTGGGAGACTCCAGGCCAACCGGATGGAACCGAGGACGCAGCACGCCGTCCAGGTCCCGCGCGGACACCTCGCCACCTTCCGCCAGCAGGATCGCGCGTTCAAGGACATGGAACAACTCGCGGACGTTGCCCGGCCAACGGTACGCTCGCAGCAGGTTCATGGCGTCTGGAGCGAGAATAATCCCCTTCTCGTGCGCCTCCCGCGAACCGTTGAGGTAGTGGGAGACCAGCAGGGCAATGTCGTCGGGACGAACGCGTAGCGGCGGCACCTGTACGTGGACGACATCGAGTCGGTAGAGGAGATCCTGACGGAAGTGCCCGGCCTCCACTGCGGCATGCAGGTCGCGGTTGGCAGCGGCGACGACCCGCACGCGGACGGTCTTCTCCTTTGTCGATCCGAGCGGTCGGAACACGCCATTCTCGACGACGCGCAGCAGGCTGGCCTGGACCGTCAGGTCCATGTCGGCGACCTCGTCGATGAACAGCGTCCCGCCGTCGGCGACCTCGAAGAGCCCGCTCTTGGAGCGAGACGCGCCCGTGAACGCTCCCTCGACGTGGCCGAACAACTCGTTCTCGAGCAACTCGGGCTTGAGGCCGGCGCAGTTTATCGTGACAAAGGGCTGGTCCTTGCGTGTGCTGCCGAGGTGCAGGGCCCGGGCTACGAGCTCCTTGCCCGTTCCGCTCTCGCCCTGGATGAGCACGGGACTCCACGAGTCCTTGGTGCGTTCGATGAGTTCGATGACCTGGAGGATCGCCGCCGATTCACCGACGATGTCCCGGTAGGGCGTCGTGATCTTGATGACCTCTCGAAGGCGCGTGTTTTCGCGTAAGAGATCCTGTTGTCGCACGGCGTTGCGCAGCGTGATCTCGACCTCGTCGACCTCGCACGGCTTTTGTAGGTAATGGTATGCCCCAGCCTGGATCGCCTGGATCGCCGAGGGAATCGTCCCGTGGCCGGTGAGGATGACCACCGGCAGCTCCGCGTGACGACCTCGGATCTCGCGCATCAACTCGACGCCGTCCATGCCTGGCATCTTGAGGTCGAGCAGTGCGACGTCGTAGCTGCCGCGTTCGATGACCGTCAACGCAGCCGCGGGTGATTCCGCCGTATCGACCCGATGCCCTCGACGCAGCAACGCATTCGACAACACCTTGCGGAAAGTCGCGTCGTCGTCCACGAGCAGAATCCGGATGCCGTTGTTGTCGGTCATGTTGCGATGGAGAGTGTGGTGTCTACGCGGGGCGGGAGCGTCAGGCGCACGCAGGTCCCGTCGTCTGGGCGGCTGGTGATCGCGATATCGCCCCCGAGATTCTTCATGATCTCGTACGAGACATAAAGGCCGAGCCCCGTGCCTTTACCAACGTCCTTCGTGGTGAAGAAGGGATCGAATACCCGTAGGAGGTTCTCCTCCGAGATCCCCTCTCCGCTATCCTCGACCTCGATGACGGGCATTCCGTTTTTGGCGCGAGTGCGGAGGACGACCTCTCCGTCATTGTCGCCGATGGCGTCGAGGGCGTTGTCCAGCAGGTTCAGGAGGACTTGCCGCAAGCGGTCCGGATTCGTCTCGACAGGGGCGAGGTCACCCGCCAATTCGGTCCGGATGCGGGCGCGCGACCGAGGGGATCGGACGGAGATGAGTCGAATCGCGTCCTCGGCTACCTCGTTGGGATCGATTGGGGTGACGGCCTCGTCACCGGGGTGGGATAGTTCGAGTAGCCGTCGGACAAGGTGCGCCACGCGCTCGGTCTCACGTTTGATGTCGCCGAGGCTGTCCTCGAGTTCGGCTCGCTGAGGCCTCGATGTCCTGGGCGCTGGCGATGGCCTCACTCGTCAGGATGCTGACCGATCCGAGCGGGGTGTTGATTTCGTGCGCGACACCAGCCGCGAGGCGCCCGAGCGCGGCGAGTTTTTCGGTGCGGTGAAGTTGCTGCTCGGCGGCGCGCCGGTCGGTTATGTCAGTGAACACGAGAATGACCTGCTCAAGGCTGCCGTCGTCGCTGCGGACGGGGGACGCCGTGACCTGGTGTACCCGCGGGCGGCCCTCTGCGTTGGGCCCCGTCCACTCGCGTTCAAGTGCGTCGCCGGCGTGGATGGCGTCGTGCGCCGGCCCCCGGGGGCCCCCC
>JABSRK010000179.1:0-1736 GCA_013213915.1 Planctomycetota bacterium | reverse complement strand
TGCCGAGCGCGCCCTCGGAGCGCCGGTTTTGCCACTCCGTGTTCAACTTGTCGTCCAGCAGAACCATGGAAGCTCCGACGAAGCGCATCACGTCGAACAACTTCTGCCGCTCGCGTTCGGCCTGCTCGTGATACTGACGCGCCTGCCGGGCGCGTGCGCGCCGGTCCTCCATGACCATGATGACGAGTTGCAATGCGACGGCCATGGTCAGTACGAGCGCGAGTCCGACTCCCCAGATGGGCAGCTCCTTCGCGACGACATTCCCGGTTGCCGGGATGAGACCGACGACAGCGAGGGTGGCCAGCAAGACGCTGATAGCCATGCCCACGAGCCCGACGTTCACCGCCGTCGGCCGTGGCAGCAGAATCGCGCCGAGGATCACCTGCACCGCGAGGAACACCGAGAACGGATTCTGGAGCCCGCCGGAGAACAGGAGCAGTCCGCCGAGGATGAGCAGATCGAAGACGACCTGGCGCCCCGCAGCCAGCACGTGTTTCCCGTGGCGCACCCGGGAGTGCAACCACAGGTTCCACGTCCCGAGTGCCGTCACGAGGAGATACAGGGGGAGAGGATGGTCGAGCAGGCCGAGGACCGGACCTGCCGTGGCGATTGCGCTCAACACGCCGAGGACGGCGGCCCAGCGCAGTCGGATCAGCCACTGGACGCGGGCGTGCTCGCCCTCGCGGTCGTCAGCGAGGAACTCCATGACTGGATCATAGCCGGGTCGAGAAGCTCCACACCTCTCCTGTGTCGTAGAGCACGCGGGCGACCAGTGCGCCCGCCGTGTCGAGCGGCACGGAGAAGGAGAGCCGTGGCTCGACGCCCACGATGATGTCAGCGCCGACGATCAGGTTTCCCTGGGGACCGACGACCTCGAGGCGTTGCGCTGCCACGCCGATCGGTGGGCGGACATCCACGTGTCCGTGCCAGACTTCGGTGCCGCGAACGAGGACGATCTTGGGCTCGAGGGCGCGGATTTCATCGCGGCGGTGGTCACCTGGGTGCTCGCGGCTGAAGGTGTCCGGGGGCGCAGCATTACCACCGCCCCGTCCAGTGCCGGTTTTTTCGCGAAGCGCGACAAACGCGGCGATGGCGATGGCGATGGCCAGGAGAAGAACACAAAAACCCCGCATCCGGGTCGCATCATAAGCGACTACGGATCCGGCTGCCCCTGCTGTACGTGTGCCTACTTCGGACCGAGCTCGGTCACGGGCTTGCTGTCCGCGACCTTGCGATATCCGATGGCCTTGACGATTTGCAGGACCTCGGTCCACGAGGGGAACGGACGTTCCTTCGCGGCTTTGTAGTCCTCGATGGCCTTGATGAAGTCGAGCGCCTCTTCACCGACCGCGGTGGAGAACTTCGACTTCCGTTCCGGTTTCTTTGTGCCGCCCTTGCTCGCCGTCTTGGTTCCCATGCCAATTCTATCGGCGCTCCAGGTGCCGGCGGTTTACGGCGCTGCGGCGCAGGTTTTCCGTAAGGCCGTCACGGGAGTCACCCAACCGAAGCGTTCACGAGGTAACGACGCGGACGACCTCGTCCTCCGACACCGGGGAGATGAGCCCCCTCTCGGTGACGATGCCGGAGAGGTATTTGGCGGGGGTTACGTCGAAAGCGGGGGAGTAGACCCTGGTTCCCACCGGCGCGGTCCGTTTCCCGAACCCCTCCGTGACTTCCTCAGGAGGCCGTTCCTCGATGGGGATCTGTTCGCCGGTTGGAGTATGGAGGTCAACGGT
>JABSRK010000178.1 GCA_013213915.1 Planctomycetota bacterium | reverse complement strand
ACTTGACCCGGGCGCGCTGGAGCAGGTGGGGGAGCAGCCACAGATCGGCGGCGAGGGCCGTCACGATGACCGTGAACAACAGGATGCCCACGTGACGGATGGACTGGAACGAGCCGATCAGGTGGCACATGGTGCCAACGGCCAGCACCAACGATGTGGTGATCAGCGCCTTGCCGCTGGAGTGGAGCGCGGCGAGGAGCGTCTCGCGGGACGATGCGTGCGGCCGTGCTTGACTCTCCTGGAGGTACCGCGTCACCAGGTGGATGGTGTTGTCGACAGCGAGTCCGAGCCCGAGACAGTAGATGAGCGCGCTGCCGATCCGCAGGTCGATCCCGGCCCAGCCCGAGAGCCCCAGCGCGGCGAAGAGGGGCAACACGTTCGGTGCGAGTGAGATCAGGCCGATCTTGACCGATCTGAAGATCACGCAGATGAACAGGGCGATGACGAGGAACGAGATGCCGAGGCTCTTGACCATGGAATCGACGACGAGCTGCACGGCCTCGGTGGCCATGAAGGTGTAGCCCACCGGATCGAGGGTGATGTTCTTCTTCAGGTCGTGCGACAACTCGACCATGCGCGCGCGCAGGGCGAGGGTGCGTTGCGCGCCGATATCCCGCGTGAGGAACACGATGCGAGCCTGGTCCAGGTCTGGGTGCAGGAGGTTTCGCGGAAAGGCGCCATCGACGAGCTTGAGTCGCGTCACCGCCGATCGGATGCGCGCGGCGGAGAGCGGCCCATCGGGGTTCCCGAGCACCTCGCGTACCCACATGGTGTACGACTCGACCCTGCTCACGCCGTCCTCGGCCAGCATGCCCTCCTGCAGGCGTTCCAGCGCCGCGAACGCCTCCGGGTCATCGAGCTTCCCCGTGACGCGCGCCTCCTGGCGCAGGAAGCCGCCGAACGCCTCCTGGAACCAGGTGACGTCGCGGGTGACCGGATCGTCTTCCGGGAACTCCTCCAAGAGATAGGAGTTCACGTTGACCTTGCTGATCCCCAGCCCCGCGAGCAGCACGATGGCGACGGTGATCATCGTCGTCAGGCCTGGTCTGGCGTACCCGAGCCAACCGACGCGTACGTGACGGGCCGCGACGGGACGCTTGATTGGCCACACGGCGAGACCGGCCGGGATGAGGGTCACGACGACGACGAACGTCAACCCGACGGATGCGGCCGCCTTCACGCCGAAGGCTTGCACCGTCGCGTGATCGGTCGCCAGGAGCGAGAGGAAGCCGACGGCCGTGGTGAAGGACGTGTAGAAGCACGCGCGCCCGACCTTGGACACCATGGTGGATATGGCCTGGCGCCGTTCGGCCCCGGTGGCGTACTCCTCCTCGAAGCGATGGATCATGTGGATCGCGTCGCACAGTCCGATGATCACGATCAGCCCAGGGATGGCGATATCGATGATGGCGAACGGCAGACCCAGCAAGGACATCCACCCGAAGTTGAGGACGACGGCGCCGACAACGACGAGCAGGGGCAACAGGGACCCGCGGGCTGTTCGGAAGAGGATCGGCAACAGGAACGCGAACAGCAGGATCTCCAATCCGATGATCCGGATGAGGTCCTCCACCATGCGCTCGCGCAGGGCGCGATCGATGACCGCTCCTCCGAGGACGCGCACCTCGACGTCGTCTCCGGCGAGGCGAGGGGTGAGGTCCTCGACGCGCTCGATAAGCTCGTCGATGTCGGCCGTGTCGTCGCTCTGCGCGGCTACCTGGACGACGGTGGAGCGCCCGTCTTCCGACAGCAGGGTGCGACGGAGGAGGGGGTGGGACCACGCCGCTTCACGCACGGTCCGGTCGTCGCCGATGGTGCTCGGAAACCGGCGAGGAATGGGAATGGTCGCGCGGTCATCCACCAGCTTCACGGTCGGGAGGCTGACGACCACCGAGATGGTCTCGTCGGCGTCGAGGCCGTCCACGACGCGCGCCACGTGCTCCAGTTGGGGCCTGCCGATTGGCTCCGGGAAGGTGAGAACTACCGATGCGTGGACGATCCTCGGAGGCATCTCGTCATAGAACGCGTGGACGCGGTCGAGTTCGTTGTCGCTGCCCTCGAGGACGCGGTTGAGCCCCATCTCGAAGCGCAGGTCGGGGAGGATGAGGGCGGACAGGACGAAGAGGAGGGTGAAGGCGCCGAGGACGAGCCATCGCCTGCGGACGACGGTTGGTTCGATCGCCCCCTGTGTTCGCCCGCCGTCGCTCATGGTTCGTCGCGTTCGGTCCACGCGAGATCCGTGAGCAACGGGCGGTGGTCAGACGCCACCCGTTCATCGAGGACGCGGCACGAGCGGGCTTGCAGGGGCGCATCCCGGCGGATGAGGAGGTAGTCGATCTCGCGATTCGGTCCCGTGGAGGGGAAGGTGAATGAGCTGCCGTTCTTGGGCACGATGACGTAGCGGCGCCCGAGGGCCCGCATCACCGGGTCGCCCGGACGGGAGTTGAAGTCGCCGGCGAGGATCGTCGGGTGCGGCTCGTCGGCGAGTGACGCCATGAGCTTGTCGGCCTGGGCGAGGCGCTCCTCCCCGGTCCTGTAGAGGTGGATGCCCGCGATGGTGACGCGGCGGCCGCCGTCGAGGGTCACGGTCGCCACGAGGGCGGTGCGTGGCTCGGCGCCGTCGGGCAGGCGGATGTTGCGGACGTTCTCCAGCGGCCGCTTGGACAAGAGCGCCATGCCGTAGCGGCCGCCCTGGTAGTCGAAGAACGGGCCGAAGGCGTGGTGCATGCCGGTCAACTTTCCGAGACGGGTTGCCTGATCCACACCGCCGGTTCGCTTACAAACCTCGTCGATCTCCTGCAGGGTGACCACGTCGGCGCCCGAGTCCTTGATGAGCGTGGCGATGCGCTCCAGGTCGAGCTGTTTGTCCATGCCCTCGCCGTGGTGGATGTTGTACGCGAGGACGCGCAGCGCGTGGGGCGACCCGTTGGCCGGGCCGTGTCGGTCTCGCGGCTCCGAAGTACAGGACAGGAAGACGACCGGAAGCAAGAGGACGAGGGCGTTGGTCTTCATGGTTCCAGCCGGCTCAGTTGTCGCCGACCCGGTCGAAGGTGATGGGGTCGTAGAAGCGGGTCTCGAGGCGCTTGATCTTGCCGTCCTCGCCGATGACGAACGTCACGAATGCCTTGAAGGGCATATCGTAGATCGGGTTCGTCCACGCGACGCGGAACGTGTCGTGGTGCCAGTGGGTGAGCGGCCCCTCGTGGCGCGGGTTGTAGCTGAACCAGAGCTGGCCGTTCTTCATGGTGACGCGTGCGTCACCGGACAGGGCGTCGTGGTAGCGGCCGGCGTAGGCGGCCAGGTCGAGGGATGGCCTGGTGCCTTCGATGCGGGTGGCGACGATCCGTGCTTCCTGGCTGTGACGGTTGCGGGTCCGGAAACGGTTGCGGGTGCTGTAGACGCCGGACCAGTCCCGCTCGGAGCGACCCAGGTAGCGGTCGATGATCCACCAGGTGAGCGCGGTGGGCAACGCGTTCTCCGCCATGTTGGTGAGCACGACGATGCCGAGCTTCTCGGATGGCACCAGCGTCGTGCGCGAGATCATCCCGGAGAGCCCACCGCCATGACCCACGATCCTGCGGCCGGCGTAGTCGGTCAGGCCCCAGCCCATGCCGTAGCCGCTGAACAACGCGCCCGGATCGGCCCGGTTGTCGCGGCGACCGAGGGTCGGAGTGCGGACCGCCTGCATGTCGCTGACGACCTGGCCGGACAGCACCCGTCGTTTGTCGATCAAGCCGCCGCTCAGGTGGCATCGGATCCACTGCGTCACGTCGATGACGTTGCTCTTGAGACCCCCGGCGGCGGTGAGCGTGTCCACGTCGTCGAAGGCGACGATCTTGAGCGTGCCGTCGCGCCTCTCGTGGGGCGTGGCGACGTTCTTCGCGGCGCGGAGCTCGGCCATGGTGAGCACCGTGTCCTTCATGCCCAACGGACCGATGAGCCGCTCGCGCAAGAGCGTCTCGAACGGCCGCCCGGCTGCCGCCGCTGCGACCTCGCCCGCCGCGACGAACATGAGGTTCTGATACTGGTACGCCGTGCGGAATGGTGCCGACGGATCCAGGTGCCGAACCCGGCGCAGGATCTCCTCGCGGGTGAACGGTGACGCGATCCACAGGTGGTCGCCGCCGAAGGTCGGCAGCCCGCTGCGATGGCAGACGAGATCGAGGACGCGGATATCGCGCGTCACCCACGGGTCGTGCATCTGGAACCACGGGAGGTGCTTGATGACGCGATCCGACCACGCCAGCTTGCCCTCGTCGCGCAGCGATCCAAGGACCGCGCACGTGAACGCCTTGCTGTTGGACGCGATGGCGAACAGGGTGCGCTCGTCTACCTTCTCAGGCTTGTCCATCTGGCGAACGCCGTACCCTCGCGCGTGGACGACCCGGTCGTCCTTCACGACCGCGATCGCCAGCCCCGGGACGCCCCAGTCCTGCATGGACCTGGTGACGTAGGCGTCGAGCTCGGCGAGAGGTGTCTGGGCTGACGTGCTGCCGCAGGCGAGGATGAGCTGGGCGAGGAGGAGGGGGAGGGTGCGTCTCATCCGCGCATGGTACCGCCAACTGGGTGATGACCTTGCGATGCGCGCGCAGGGGTACGCGGCGGTTGCGCTGATCGAGGGCGATGGCGACGCGGCTCGCACCTAGGACCTGACGTGGATCGACGGCGCGGCCATGGGGATGCCGGCTGCACGGAAGCGCTGGACGATATCCTCGAGCACATGGGACCTGATCAGGTAGCCGATGAGCAGCCCGCCGACGACGATGTAGGCCGTCGGCTCCCCTTTTTCGAGTTCGCCCCACCAAGTGGCCATGTCGCACCTCCCCAAGAGCAACTGGCGGCGGAGAGCGTATCATCTACCCCATGGCTCGAGCGCTCCTCATGGTCTTCGTCGCGTCGACAACGGCCGTCGCCCAGCCCATCCACGGCTTCGTAGAGAAACAAGTCGTGTACACCGGAGGCCCCTACAACAAGGAGGTCTTCCGGTATCGGCTGCGTTCCCCGTCGAAGATCGAGAAAGGCAAGCAGTACCCGCTGGTCTTCTTTCTTCATGGCGCCGGTGAGCGCGGCGACGACAACAAGAAGCAGATGCGTCACTTCCCCCAGTTGTGGGGCAAGAAGGCCTACACCGACGCGTTCGATTGCTTCGTTCTCGCACCTCAATGCCGCACGGGTAAGAAGTGGGTCGCGATCCCGTGGAGCAAGGAACGGTCGTCGCCGCTTCCCAAGGAGCCATCGCACCAGATGCGCGCCGCGTTGATGGCGTACGAGGCGACGCTGAAGGCGCACCCGATCGACGAGGACCGGATCTACCTCACCGGGCTCTCCATGGGGGGATACGGTTCCTGGTACCTGGCGGCCCGCTACCCCAAGCGCTTCGCCGCCGTCGCTCCGATTTGTGGCAGCGGTCCCGAGGAGTCCGCTGCCCGCTTGAAGGACGTCAAGATCTGGGCCTGGCACGGAGACCAGGACCGTGCCGTTCCGGTCTCCTGCACGCGCCGCATGATCGCCGCGATCAAGAAGGCCGGGGGCAAGCCCGAGTACACCGAGCTCCCGGGTGTGGGCCACGGCTCGTGGGGCCAGGCGTACCGACCGAATGGCGTGCTGCGCTGGATGTTCGAGCAGAAGCGATAGACCTCACGCAGGCGACCGTCCTCGTATGATCTCGCCATGCGTGCACTCCTGATCCTCCTCGTCGTCGCTGCCGTTGCGCCAGCGCAGAACCCGTTCACCAGCTCCTGGTCCCAGCAGCCCGACCGTCCGTGGGCCGGACCCGATTTCTGGGCCAACCGCCTGCAGGACTGGCGGCTCGCGAACGGTCGCCTCGAGTGTGTCGCCAGCGAGGCACGTCTGGCGTTCCGAACGCTGCACCTGCTGACACGGCGCCTCACGGGCGCGGGTGGGTTCACCACGTCAGTGCGCCTCGGAGGAGAGGGAGGAGCGTCGTCGGCCCACGCGGGGTTCCTCATCGGGGTCGGCGGTGACGCTCTCGATTGGCGGGCCGCGTCCATTGTCCACCAGTGGCCGGGACGGGGCGCGGGCTACTACGCCGGCGTCACGCCCGACGGCCGCGTGTTCTTCGAGGATCGCGAGCAGGCGCAGGTGCGCGTGCAGCGGGCGGAAGGATCGTCCGAGGGGCAGGGACTGGCGGGCGTGGTGCTGAAGCTCGAGGTGACGCCGGCGGGCGCGGGGCGCCTGCGCATGGCGTTGTCCGCGGCGTCCTCTTCCGGTGATACCGTCAGCGCCCTGACGCTGGAGTTGCCCGCATCACGTTGCGTCGGCAACCTGGCGCTCGTCGCCCATCCAGGTAAGGCGAACGAGGGTGGGCTGGTGAGGTGGTGGTTCAACGAGTGGAGCGTGTCGGGTGACGGCGTCCTTGCGCGAGACGATCGCGCTCTCGGGCCGATCATCTGCGCACAGCATGTGCTGTCGAAGGGGACCCTGGGGATGACGGCCCAGCTCATGCCCGTCGGCCCCTCGGACCCAAAGGAAGTGACGCTTCACGTCAAGAACGGGTCGGGCCAGTGGAGGGTCGCGGCGCGCGCGCCTGTCGTGGTTCCCGGGTACACGGCGACCTTCAAGGTCGAGCAGTGGCCGTCCGCGCGGGACGTCCCCTACCGCGTCGCATACGGACTCGCGGACAAGGGCGGCGGCGAGACCATGCAGGGCTTCCAAGGGATCGTGCGCAAGGACCCCGTCGCCGAGGACGAGATCGTGGTCGCGGGTTTCACGGGCAACCACAACAACTCCCACCAGATCGGCGCGCAGCCGACCAACTGGGTCGGCGGGATGTGGTTTCCCCATCAGGACATCGTGGACCGCGTGAAGCTCCACGATCCCGACCTGCTGTTCTTCTCGGGGGACCAGCTCTACGAGGGCCGCAGCCCGACGTTCGCCGACCGGGCGCACATCAAGGAGGACTATCTCTACAAGTGGTACTTGTGGTGCTGGGCCTACCGGGACCTGACGCGCAACATCCCGTGCGTCACCATCCCCGACGACCATGACGTGTTCCAGGGCAACGTCTGGGGGGAGTACGGGCGCAAGGCCCGGAAGGACACCCATGGGGGGTACGTCCATCCAGCCGATTTCGTGAAGATGGTCGATCGCACCCAGACGTCCCACCTGCCGACGTCGCCCCATCCGGGACCTCTGGAGCAGGGCATCCGTGCGTACTACACCTCGATCACCTACGGGAGGATCGGGTTCGCCGTCCTGGAGGATCGCAAGTTCAAGTCGGGCTGCGGTGGCGGACGTCTGCCGGATACGGGCACTCGCCGCGACGATCACATCAACAACCCCGCGTTCGATGTGAGTCGCGCCGACGTGGAAGGCCTCACGCTCCTCGGTCCCGAGCAGCTGGGGTTCATCGATCGCTGGGGCCAGGACTGGACAAACGAGGACATGAAGATGGCCATGAGCCAGACCATCTTCGGCGGGATGGCCACGCACCACGGCGGCGGCCTCCAGCGGTTGATCGCGGATCTGGACAGCAACGGCTGGCCACAGTCCGGACGCAAGCGTGCCTTGAGCGCCCTGCGCCGTTGCTTCGCGTTCCACCTCGGCGGTGATCAACACCTGGCGACCATCG
>JABSRK010000177.1 GCA_013213915.1 Planctomycetota bacterium | reverse complement strand
ACTGCCCCTCGAGTTGTTTCGCGCGCCACCCCCGTGTCCTGAACGAATACTCAGCTTCGTTCACGAGTTGGATGAGGCGCTCCATGGTCAGCTGGGACAGGTTGAACATCGGCTCGCTGACGGTTTTCGTCCCGTAATAGTAGCTCGCCCGCTTGAACAGCTCCTTGCGGGGGATGCCCTCGAAGCGATCCTTGATGTCGTTCCACATCGCGGTGCCCGGGAACGGAGTCGTCAGTGAGAACATCGCCTCCGTGAGCTGCAGATCGCAAGCCATGTCGATCGTTCGTCTGGCCGTCTCTTCCGTCTCACCGGGGAGACCGAGCATGAAATAGCCCTTGGCCATGATGCCGGCGGCGCTGCACCAGGTGACGGCGTTGGCGACCTGCTCCAGTGTCGCTTCCTTGTCGACACGGACCATCATCTCCGGGTCTCCCGTCTCGATCCCGTAGTGAATCTTGGAGCACCCGGCCTCCGCCATGGCAACGTAATGCTCCTTCTCGAGACGATCGACGCGCGCGAGACACTGCCACTTGAAGCCGAGTTCGCGCTCCTTCATGCACGCGACAAATTCCATCAAGCGCTTGATGTTGACGACGAAGAGGTCATCGACGAAGTAGAAATGATCGATGCCATACTCCTCGTGGATCGCCTCCATCTCCGCGATGATGAGGTCGTTCGGCGTCGTGATGTAACGCCGCCCGAAGAGCCCCTTGAAGCAATAGGTGCACGCGTAGGGACAACCCCGCGAGGTCATCATCGTGGTCATCCGCTCACCACTCCAGGCACGGAGCGGGTACCGCTCGATCTCCATCACGTCGCGAGCGGGAAATGGCAGCGTCGCGATGTCAGTGTTGATGCCGCGGAGCGCGTTCTTGACGATACGATCACCGTCACGCCAGGCGAGCCCGTCGATGGCCGGGAGGTCGGCCTTGCTCCTCGCGCTGCAAGCCGGATCAAGGCCATCCATGAGCTCCGTCAACGTCAGCTCCCCCTCGCCGAAAGCCACGTAATCGGCGGCTGGCTCCTCTTCCAGCGTCTCCGACGGGAACACGGTCACGTGCGGCCCCCCCAGAACGACCGGAAGATCTGGACGTCGGCGTTTGAACGCCTGGGCGACCTCACAGCAGACGTGATAGAGGTGCGTCCAGGTGGTGATACCCACGATGTCCGGCTCGACCTCGAGGACCTCATCGACGATGCGGGTCACGGACGCGTGGGGATGCAGCCCGTAGTCGTGAATCGTCGTCGGGTGGCCACCCGCGATCGCCGCAGCCGCGACGTATCCCAACCCCAGAGGAGGATAGGAGTTGATCATCACCTCCCAGGGAGGCGCTACGAGGGCGAGCTTCATGGCGCATCGCAGGGGGTCTGTCCTCCCCTGCCGAATCCGTGGACTTCCGTTCGGTACGTGGACAGCGAGGGACTGAAACGACTCTGCACCGCCCACCGGAATCGTACCGGGTGGAGAAACGCAGCGGCCGAACATCCGGGCTTACTGGAGTTCGGAAGGGCGGGGAAAGAGTCTAACATGGGGTTCGATGCCAGTTGAGAACGGTGATCCTCTACGCGTGCTGTCGGTGCCGCGTCCGGTTGGGGATAATCCCTATCAAACGCTCCTCTACCGTGCATTGGAAGGGGCGGGGGGAAGCCTCTTGGGTGACCCCCTCTCCCGTTCCACTCTTCGCTCCCACGAGGGGCCGGGTCGGGTTCTCCACGTCCACTGGCTGTGGCTCAAGGGTGGACGCGTGCGCCGGTTCGTTCGTTCGCGACGCCTCGCGAGCACCCTCGACGAGGCCCGCGCCCTGGGCTGGCGTGTGGTGTGGACCGCCCACAACATCGTCCCGCACGACGACACCGGGGAAGATCGGTGGCTCGCCGAGAAACTCGCTCGCGCAGCTGACGGTGTCATCGTCCACACGGACGCGGCCCGGAAGATGCTGAACACGGCCTTCGACGTCGATTGCCCCGTCCGCGTCATCCCCCACGGTCACTATCGCGACGCCTACCCCCCCCTGATCGATCGCGACGCCGCGCGACGCCAACTCGGTCTCAATGGAGATCGTCATGTCCTCCTGGCGTTCGGACAGGTGCGACCATACAAGGGCTTCCAGGATCTCATCGAGCGCTTCCGCCAGACCGACCTCGAAGCCACCTTGATCATCGCGGGTAATCCGAGAGACCGGCACGCCGCCTCCGCGCTCCGTTCACGAACGGCTGACGATCCACGCATCCGCCTCGACCTCCGCTTCCACGGTCGCCAGGAGACCTCGCTCCTGTTCTCTGCCGCCGACCGCGTCGTCCTCCCCTATCGCAGGGTCACGACCTCCGGGACCCTGGTGCTCGCCCTCTCTCTCGGACGCGCCTGCGTCATCCCCGATAACGCGGCCCTGCTCGACATCTCCGGCGAGGCCGCGGTGGAGCGCTTCGTGTCGATCGATGACCTCATGCCCGCGATCAAGCGCTCCCTGGCATCCGATGCCGCCCCCCAGGAACGCGCCGCATACGCCCGCGCGGAACAGCTCACCTGGGCGCCCATCGGAGAGCAGACATTGGACTTCTTCCGCCAGCTGACGACACCTGACCCCGTCGCCCGGTAGCGCCCCCGGAGTCCGCTACGCGAATCGGCGCCGCCGCGCCAACCACACTGCCCAGCCCAGGAATACGGCCGCCCCGACGAGCAGCACGAGCAGATCCAAGGTGAAAGAGACCTCCTGTTGGTAAGCGAGGCCGAGCGGGTCGTAGTAGCCGAAGGGGCTGGCCCGACCGATCCAGTCCGGGGCGCCCTTCCACATCTGGCTGACGACGTCCACCAGGAACCACGCGAGCGTGACGGCCACGAAGATGAGCGTCGCCTGTCCACGGTCTCGGGCTCGGACGGAGACGAGCAACGCCAGCGAGCCAAAGAACAGACTCAGGGCACTGGCCTCGACAGAGCAGAGCAGGTAGGCGCCGAGGGGGACCGAGCCCACCTCGCCGCACAGCGTCGATCCGATGAACGATCCGATGAACGGACCGAGCGCCACGACCACGGCCACGGGGACCATGAACGAGAACACGCTCGTGACAAGCCGCGTCCGCGACAGCCTGGTCGCGAGCAGCAGGTCGAGGCTGCCGCGACCGCGCTCACCGGCCGGCTGCGCGAGCGCCACGATGGCGGGCGCGAGCACGTAGGCCAGCAGCGTCATCGGGTGCATGTACGGCCACACGAACGCGCCGTCCGGGCGGAGGAAGTTGGGGAGTTCGGGGAACCAGTTGCGCATCAGGTCGAGCATGGGCCCGATCACGCTGCGCTCCTTTTCCATCGTCGGGTAGATCACCCCAACGATGAGCCCTATGAGGATCGGAAGCATCACGCACAGCCCGCACGTCCACCAGTGACGCCGGAGCAGGAACGCGAACAACGGCCGACTCACGGCCCATCCCCCCCCACCACCGAACGGAACACCTCGTCCAGGCTCGCGGGACGCACCTCCACATCCACGAGCCCCTCGCGGTGGATCTCATCGAGCAGCGCGTTCGGCTCACCGTGATGCTGTCGGCTCTCGCGACGACCGTCCGCGTAGCGAAGCACGACCGTTCGCGGACGCGACTCGCGGAGTTCGCTGACCGTTGACTCCATCCGCAAGCGAGCGTCGGCGATCAGGCCCACACGGTCGGCGCACCGATCGATCTCGTCGAGCACATGGCTTGAGAGAAAAACCGTACGACCGGCGACGCGGCGGTCGTTGACAAGCTCAAGGAACGCATCTCTTACGATCGGGTCGAGGCCGGTCGTCGGCTCGTCCAGGATCAAGAGTCGAGGATCGTGCTGAAACGCCGCGACGAGACCGATCTTCTGCCGCATGCCAGTCGAGTAGGTGCGCACCGGGCGCCTGAGAGCGTCGGTAGGAAAATGCAGACGCTCGAGGACCTCGTTGCGCAGCGTTGCCCGCCGTCCGGACAACCCCTCGAGAAACCGCAGGGTCTGGAACCCGTTCAGGAACGGGAACAACGCCAGGTCCCCCGGCAAGAAACCAATGTCGGCGCGAAGCCTCGCCCCCCCGGTACGGACCTCGGTCCCGAACACGCGAGCCTCGCCGGAATCCGGACGCAACAGGTCGAGCAACAACCGGATCGTCGTGCTCTTGCCGGCACCATTGGGACCGAGGAAGCCGTACACCTCTCCCACGCCGACCTCGAGGTCGAGATCAAGGACACCGGGGACGTCACCGAAGCGCACGGAGAGCCCCCGGGTCTCGATGGCAGGTCCGCTGCCAGGCTTCATCCACCGCTCCTGTCCGGTGAACTGTCGTTGTTTCGGTCCTCCATACCATCCATGGCCCGATAGAGGGCCGGGATGGACCGGGCGACGAACCACAGCCAGTAGCCGGAGCAGGCCAGGAAGAAGACCGAGATGGCGTAGGACTCTGTGGTGCCGAGGATTTCCACAGGCCTGACCACCGATCGCCCCTGAGAGAAATCGCCCGCCACGTCGAACTGGATCACGATGGCGAAGGAGACCGCCACAAGAAAGATGCCCGTAACGACGAGCGCGGGTGCGTCGTGGGCGGCACGCACCAGGGCCGGGGACGACCCCTCGGCACCGTCTCCGACCGCATTGACGGCTGAGCGCAAAAGGACCATCAACGCGAACGCCGACCAGATCGGAAAAAACGCGCAAGCGACCAAGGCCACGACGGCAACGCGCATGGCGGGCATGGGGAGCTGGTCTCCGAGTCGCCTCTCACCATCCCTGTAGATCGCGTAAAGCCAGATGAAGTGCAGCGCCCACGCTGCAACCCCGACGAAATTTGCGACCGCCGCCCCGACGCCCTGCGGGGGAAGAAAGATGAGGGCGGCGTGCGCGAGACCGAACAGGCCGACACCAAAGAGGTACGGAACGTGGACCGTAGGGACGCGCATGGGGAGCCGTTCAGCGGCGCGCGATGGTAGCAGATCGTGGTAGAACGACCCGCATGCGCAGCCTCTTCCTTATCGTGACTCTGTTCCCGTACCTGACTTCAACCCTCCGCGGGCAGGAGGAGCAGCCAGCCCGGGGCCCCGACCTCATCGTCGTCGGACCGGTGCTTACCCTTGATGAGTCGAGACCGCGGGCCGGCGGGCTCGTCATCCAGGACGGGAAGATCTTGCGGATCACCGACGCCGCTTCCGCGCGCGCGGCCGCGGGGCCAGGCACCAGGATCATGGAGGTGCCCGCCAGTGGCGTCGCCATGCCAGGGGTCATCGAGTCCCATGCGCACCTGCGCAGCGTCGGCACGGCCATGCGTCAGTTGGACCTCCGCGGAGTGGAGAGTCCTGCAGCGGCGGCGGAGCGCGTCCGGGAATGGTGCGCGGACCTTCCCGCGGACTCCTGGGTCGTCGGCCGTGGGTGGAGCCAGGAGCTTTGGGAGAGAAAGAGCTTCCCGGACCGCAAGACGCTCGACCTCGTGTGCGGCGGCCGGCCCTGCGCGCTGCGTCGAACCGACGGCCACGCGCTGTGGGTGAGTTCGAAAACACTCGAGCTCTCGGGAATCTCGGACGACATCCCCAACCCACCGGGCGGCGAGGTCATCAAGGACGCCAGCGGTCGGGTCACTGGCATCCTGGTCGACAAGGCCATGGACCTGGTGGAGCGCGTCATGCCGAAGGAGGACGATCCCGACGAGATCGCGGCCGACCTCTTGGCTGCGCAGAAGGAGGCGTTGCGGCTCGGTATCACCACGTTCGTCGATGCGGGGGCCGATCCGGGCACCTTGCGTCGCCTCGCCGAGTTGTACGCGGGCAGTCGCATGAAGCTACGCGTCCACGCCATGGTGTCCGTGGATGACGCGGTCTCGGCCGATCGGGTCCTGGCCGGACCTCCCATCTTGAGCGCCTACGACGATCGCTTCGCAGTACGCGCGCTCAAGCTCTACGCGGACGGCGCGCTCGGGTCCCGCGGCGCCTGGCTCCTCGACTCGTACGCCGATCGGGCCGCGCACCGGGGATTCGCCATCCTGCAACCAAAGTTCATCGAGGACGTGGCGCGAAGAGCGCTCAAGATGGGCTACCAGGTCTGCACCCATGCCATCGGCGATCGTGGCTGCCGCGAGACACTCGACGCCTACGAACGCGCGCTCGATGCGACCCGCGCCCATGGCTCCGACCACCGGTTCCGAATCGAGCACGCGCAGATCCTGTCGGCCCAGGACATCCCTCGCTTCAAGAAGCTCGGGGTCATCCCGTCGATGCAGGGATGTCACTGCACGTCCGACGGCCCCTGGGTCCCGGCCCGTCTCGGCCAGCGACGGTCGGAGACAGGCGCCTACGCATGGCGTTCCCTCATCGACGCCGGGTGCATCATCCCCAACGGCACCGACGCGCCCGTCGAGAGCCTCTCCCCCTGGCTCAACCTCTTCAGCACGACCACGCGCTTCATGCAGATGCCGGACGGCCGGCACGATGCGTTCTATCCACGCCAGCGCATGAACCGCCACGAAGCCCTTCAGAGCCTCACACAGTGGGGCGCCCAGGGGAGCTTCACGGAAGATCGGCGTGGCAAGCTCCGTCCGGGATTTCAGGCCGACGTCGTCATCATCAACCGCGATCCCATTACGTGCAGCGTCTGGCACATGAGCCGCATCGGCGTCATCGCGACCGTCATCGCCGGCGAAGTCGTGTACGAGAAGCGGGCTCAGTGAGAATTGCGGCTCGCTGGTCTCTCCCCTGCCCCTGCATCGGATTCAGCTCGCAATGAGAGGATGATGCGGCCGGTACGGACGAGCTGCACGCCGTACCAGAGCGCGAGGGCCAAGAACGCGAGCCTCGTGAAGGGGGCAAAGGCATCGACCATGAGGCGCAGGGGGCTCGCGAAGACGACCTGCGCCAAGGTCAGGCGGGCGTGCTCGACGGTGTCCCACCAGTAGTAGAGGAGCACCACGCACATCATGCTGGCGACATTGCCGGCGCGCAGCCAGCGTCGTCCCATGAACTGACTGATCAGACTCCAGGGATCGTCGTCGGGACGATCGTGTGTGGCCCGCAAGAGGAGGTGGGCGCAGGCGTGGCAGACGACGACGGGCGCCACCGGAGGGACGACCGCCAGCACCACGAAGACGGCGCTCCAGTGGATCGGAAACCGACCGAGAATCGACATCAAGAGGACGGTCAAACCAGACGCCGCCATCACCGCCCAGTAGAGGTGATCTCCGGTCTGGTCGGACACAATGTCCGCCGCGATCCACGCGACCACGAGGAGGGGCTGAAGAGCGAACGCGAAGATCACGGAGCCGGCCCCGCGCGCGTTGATCGGGAAACGACGAGGCCAAGACCGACCAACGTGAGCCCAACGGCGAGCGGCGCGAGCATGTAGGGCAACGGGATGTCCACCTCGGACGCATCCGAGCACCGATCCCACACCACCAGTATCCCGTTGTGTACAGCATGCGCGAGGACCGCGGGCCAGAGAGAGCCGGTCCGCACCACGAGGATCGCCAGCAACGCACCGAGCACCGCCTGGGGGAAGAACCGGTGCAAGCTCATATGAAACGCCCCGAACAACACGGCGCTCACGATCACCGCACCGCGGACCCGGAGCATGCCGCGAAACGCCTGCAGCACCAACCCTCGGAACAACAACTCCTCGGCTATGGA
>JABSRK010000176.1 GCA_013213915.1 Planctomycetota bacterium | reverse complement strand
GCTCTGCCGCCCTTGGTGTCCACGAGTCCCTCCAAGCCACAGCGGCGGCGCTAGGCCGACCGCTGAACGAGACCCACGTCACGATCCAGGGGCTTGGGGGTATCGGCCTCACGCTCGCCACCCAGCTCGCCAGGGACGGCGCCAAACTGACGGTCACCGACCAGGACCACGGACGGATCGACGCCCTGCTCGCCGGCCTGATGCCGGCCGAACGGAAGCTCGTCGGAGTCGTCGCGCCGTACCAGATCGCCGAAGTCGAGGCTGACATCTTCTCCCCCTGCGCGGTCGGAGACGTCATCACCCTGGGCGGGATCGACGGGCTGCGCTGCCGGGCCATCTGCGGCGGTGCGAACAACCAGCTCCACGCCGACAGCCTCGGAGAAGAGCTGGCACTGGCGGAACGCATCCACGACGCGGGCATCTTGTTCGTCCCAGACTGGCTTGCTTCCGCTGGCGGTACGATCCACGGAGTCATGGAGTGGGAGCAAGGCGACGCCTTCGACACGAAGAAGGCGCAGGCCAGGATTCGTCGGATCAGTGGCTGGGCTGTCGACGCTCTGCTGGAGGAGGCCAAGCGCACAGGTCGCGTGCCACTCGACATCGCCGTAGAACGTCACCTGGGAGATCTCTCCCCTACTCCCGGTTAGGCGGGGCGCCAAGCCGACTGTGGAGGCGTGGGGTTCACCCAGCGCGGCAAGTCGCGCGCCTCATCGAAGGCCGGATCACGCGCCCTTGCGCCAGCCTTCGAAGATGCGCTTGAGCACGGTCTTGATGCCCGTCTTCTCTTCCTCCGTGTATCCCTCGGCGAGGGCTTTGAGGAGGCGCTTGCACTCGTTGGATATTTCTGCCATGTCGACCGGGCGACGACGAGGACTCTTGTGGATCATCCGCTCGATGAGGCGTGCGACCGGATTGACAACGCTCTCATTCAAGCGGGAGACAGGGACCGGAGATTCCTTGAGCGTCGCTTTGAGCACCTCGGTCGTGTGACGTCCCTGGAAGGCCACCTGTCCCGTAAGAAGTTCATAGAGGATGACGCCGAGGGAGAAGATGTCCGCGCGGTGGTCGATCTCCTCACCACGAATCTGCTCAGGGGCTGAATACGCTGGCGTGCCAATGTACGTGCCCTGTCGCGTCAGGGCGATGGACGCGTCGAGGTCCTTCGCGATACCGAAATCGAGGACCTTCACGACCCGGTCTTCGTTTCGGATCATGATGTTCTCCGGCTTCAGGTCCCGGTGAATGACCTGGTTCTCGTGCGCAACGTGGAGAGCGGTGGCACAGT
Organism: Planctomycetota bacterium; assembly: GCA_013213915.1. Classification (GTDB taxonomy): domain Bacteria; phylum Planctomycetota. Next base: position 6,088 of record JABSRK010000176.1, on the reverse strand, counting down.
CGCGAATGACATCGACAGCCCACTCGACGGAAAAGACGCCTTCCTGGGTAAGCACCTCGTAGAGATTACGGCCGTCCACGAACTCGGAGGCGATGTAGATGCGCCCGTGCTCCCGACCGAGCGCGTAGACGCGCACGAGGTTCGGGTGCCGCAGCATTCCAAACTTGCGCCCCTCTCGCTTGAAACGTGAGATGGCATCTCTGTCGGCCATGCCGTCCATTCGCAGGAACTTGATGGCGACTAGCCGATCGTGCTTCTCGTCACGCGCCTTGTAGACGGCCCCCATACCGCCTTCGCCGAGCCGCTTCTCGATGACGAGGCATCCATCCTCGCCAAATCGTTGACCAAGAAGCTCGTCAACCGGTTCCGTCATGCGATCCCATCACTTCCAATGGCATCGACCGGACACTGCTCAAGCGCGTCCTGGCACTGCTGCTTCTCGTCGTCGCCGGCCGGCTGCTTGTGGACGAAGTCGTGATCCCCCTCATCGCTCTCCTTGAAGTTGTCAGGCGCGATGTCCGTACAGAGTGAACAGAGGATGCACTCCTTGTCCACGTAGTAGGCCCCGGCGGCGTTGTCCTCCCACTTCTGCGTCTTGTCCGCCATTCAGTCCTCGCGTCGTCCCCTTCAGGCTACTCCGCCCGACAGGCACCTCAAGAAGCTGCGTCTCCGGCTACAGGTCCTTGACCGCCTTGTCGCCCTCCGCCACGGAGAGGATCCGGGATGAGCTCGTGGCCCATCCGCGAGCCTCCTTGTTGCTGTCGAACTCGCGGCCAGTCAGATGGACGAGGGTCGTCGAGACCCCCGAAAACCAGTAGCTCCAACGAGTAACCCGATCCTTCCAGTAGCTTGCCGGAGGGTTTTGCCCCGCATCGACGTTCCGGGGTTGTGGCGTGTCGATGAGCTGAGCCAGGAATTTCACGGTGTCCTTGTTTCGCACGTACCGCAGCGTAATGACGACCTCGCGCTGAACCTCCTTCGACGCCTGGTCGAACAGGCGCTTCATCGGCTTTAGCGGCGGGCTGCTGCGGTGCGCACGGTAGGCCTGAAGAATGCTCACCATCGTCTCCGGACTCTCGCCGTTACGACGATCCTTGAACGCCTTTCCAAGCACCTTGAGCGCCGGCTTCGCCGTTTGCGTACCGAGACGCTGCGCCGCGGCTACCCGAACGGAGGCGTCAGCGTCGCGCATGGCCCTTTCGAGACACTTCACGATGAGCTCATGTTTGAACGGGGACAACCGATCGACGGCAGCTTGACGCTGTTGCACATCCTTGGACTTGTACTCGGACGTAAACTCCTTCCGGATGTCCATCGCGACGGACTTGGAGACGTCCTTTGGCTTCTCTCTTTGCGCCCAAGCAGGACCTGCGACCGCGAGAGTGGCCAGCAACAAAGCGAGACAACGGGTTCGGTTCATCATGGGAGGCCCCCCGATTTACGGGGGCGTCATGATACCCGAAGGGCTGGCTGTTACCTGACACCCGGCTCGGTCGATTCGGCTCCAGGTGCGGCCCCAATCCCTTGAGGAGAACGGCGAGTTCCGCCGCCCTGGCGAACGCCTCCTGAGCCTGCCTGAGCTTCTTCAACCGCTACACCTCCGATTCAGCAATCGGCAGGGGGTTGGCACGAGCTCGACGTCCCGCCAACCTGTGTGCCCGGAGCCGTGCCAACCCGTGATGGTCCTGAATCCGTATCGGTGCGCACCTTTCCATGACACAACGACTGCTCGAGATCTGCGTCGACAACACGTCTGACGTCACCGTCGCCACGAATGCGGGCGCCGACCGCGTCGAGTTGTGCGCTGACCTGCCCATCGGCGGCGTCACGCCCGATCCCCAGGTCCTCGAACGCGCACGGAAGCTGACGTCCGCGCCCATCATGGTGATGATCCGTCCGCGGGGCGGCGACTTCGTCTACACGGCGGACGAAGTCCGTGTGATGGAGACAGCCATCGACCACGCCAAGGCTAACGGCGCCGATGGCGTCGTCCTCGGATGCCTGACGTCAAACGGCGATCTCGATATCGCCAAGGTCTCCGACCTGGTGGCGCGCGCGCGCCCGCTCCCTGTCACGTTCCACCGTGCATTCGACGATGCCAGAGAGCCGGAGTCTGCCCTCGACGCCCTCGTCGAACTCGGGATCGCGCGCCTCTTGACGTCAGGACAGGCCCGGACGGCGCCACAGGGCAAGGACCTCATCCGTCGCCTCGTCCAACGCGCCGCGGGACGCCTGATCGTCATGCCGGGGTGCGGGCTGCGGGCTGTGAACGTCCGCGACGTGGCGGACGCGACAGGCGCGGTCGAACTGCACGGCAGCGCGTCCACGGATGGCCGCACGGACCCGGTCGAGATCCGCGCCATGCGTCGCGCGCTCGGGATCGAAGGACGACCGCCGTCATGACCCCGTGGAACCGGAGCTCCACGGGGCGCATCAGTTGTGCGTGCCCACCGCCACGACATCGCCCTTCTCGGCGACGACCGTGATGCGACCAGCACCCGGGTTCACAACTGCTCGTCGAGCGCCTGAACAATGGCCTCCGGAACGTCGGTGATGAGGGCCTCTACCCCGGCAGCCATCAACGAGGATAACTGGTCGGAGGCGTCCACGGTCCAGGCCCAGACCTGGCGGCCCCGGGCCCGGGCCTGGTCGGGTTCCGGCCCGGGGATCAGGTCCCGTAAGAACCCCTGTCCCCAGAGTTCCTGGGCGAGTTGGGCTTCGATATCGAAGGCCTCCCGGACGAGGCCGAGGCGACGGATCTGGGGACAGCCCATCTTCACGGCCACGAGGGCGTCGGTGGCGAACGACGCGGCGATCCGGCGGTCGAGGTGAGGATCGCGCGCGAGACGGGCAGCGAGCGCCTCACCAAGAACACGATCGTCCGGGCCGCGCTTCATCTCGACCATCAGGAGCGCCGTCCCGACGAGATCGATCACCTCGTCGAAAGTCGGAGCGGTCTCGCCGTCGAACGCCGGGCCGTGGGTCCAACCCAGATCGCATCCCGTGACGGTCTCGCAGGTGAGAGACGCGATCGGAATTGCCTCGCCACCAGGCGTCGTCGCGACCGCGAGATCGTGGTGAACCACGAGGACGCCGTCAGCCGTGAGGTGGACATCGCACTCGATACCGTCTGCCCCCGCGCCGAGCGCGCGCGCGAACGCCGTGCGCGTGTTCTCGGGGCCCTCCCCCGCGCCCCCTCGGTGGGCGATGACGAGCGGGCGCGTCAATTCTCGGTTCCCCACTCGATCGCTCCAGGCCACTGTTCGAAGAAACCGGGGAACGACTTGGCAACGCAATGGGCGTCGTCGATGAGGACGGAACGTCGTAGCCCCAGCAACGCCCCCGCCATCGCCATGCGATGATCGGCGCGAACGGTGAGCGCAACGGGATCGCCGGTCGCCGCGGAGAGCGGACCAACGACCTGGAGCCCGTCGTCGAACGCCTCGGCGCTGACACCCGAAGCTCGCAGCATGTCCACGAGAACGGCGATGCGATCGCTCTCCTTGTGACGCAGGTGAGCGGCGCCGACAATGCGGACGGGCTCGCATCCGAGCGCGCCGACCGCCGCGAGCGCGGGTGCGGCATCAGGGCAATCCGCAAGGTCGAACGTACCTCCACGTGTGACGGTCCCCGCCACGCGCACCCCATCCGTGTCGCGCGACGAGACATCAAGGCCAAGGCCCGAGAGATGTTCGACGAACAAACGGTCGGGTTGGCGCGAATTCGGGTTCAACCGCGGGACACAAACAGCACGCCCGAGGAACGGCGCCGCGGCGAGAAGCACCGTCGCCCCTGACCAATCGCTCTCCACACAGACGTCCGCTGGTTGGTACGCCGCACCACCCACGACGACCAGGTCTTCGCCGACGACCACACCCGACTCGGCCATGACCGCGCGCGTGAGGTCAAGGTACGGACGCGACACCTGCGCATGGGTGGTGCGAAAGTCGACTTCACCGTCGATCGCGGGAGCGATCAACAGCAGCGCGGACAAGAACTGGCTCGACACGCTCCCGTCCACCGTGAGCTCTCGTCCACCCCGTAGCGGGCCATGCACGGTCGCGGGCAACCCAGGGCCGCCGTCAACGGTGGCCCCGAGCGACTCCAGCGCTCGGAGCAACGGCGCCATGGGACGCACAGACAGCCGCCCGCCACCGGTGACCGAGACCGGACGCTCCGCCAGGGCGCCCAGAGCCAGCAAGAACCGAGCGGGCGCAGCGCCGTCGCCCGCGTTCACCGTGACGGGATCGCCGCCACGTGGCATCGCGCCGTCAATGCTGACGCCGTCATCCAGCGCCGTGAGCGGGACACCGAGCGCCTCGAGGGCCCGCACGAAGAACAGGACGTCATCCGGCCAGGGCCGCGGCATTCCACGCAACGAACCGCCCCCGCAAACCGCGGCAGTGGCGAGTGCGCGGAGCGCATGGCTCTTCGACGGCGGCGAGACGAGGACGAGGTCCTCAGCGCCAGCGCCGGCCGGTGGGCGAACCGTGACGGAAGGCACCTCCAACGTGTTACCGTCGTCGCCTCCGAATGCACAAGGACGTTCTTGGCTCTCTCCCATGGCTCGACTCGGAACCCGTCTCCCTGAGGGTACCCCACCGGATCCCGCGCTGTTCACCGCCGATCTCGGTGAGGACTGGGTCGTTCCTCGCTCGGCGGTGCGCTATCTCGTCGTGCAGCAGACCGCCGAGGGCGCCGTCATGACAGCGTACGGCCCTCACGGCTCCATCGTCGGTGACCGATACGCCTCGTCCCTCGATGCGTTGACGGCCCTGCTCACCTCTGCAGCCCAACGTGGCGTCGCCGAAACGCCGCGGATTATTCCCGACGACGCGCCTTCAGCGCTCGCGTGGCTGGACGGGCGAAACTGCTAAACTTCCCGCACGATGCTCCCACCGGACGAGGAGACACCGGCGGGCGTACCGCCAATTCTGCATTCGGTCTACGGGTGCGGCCCGTTCGAAAGTTGCGTCGACTGCGGCACCGGGCTGCTGGATACGTGGACGCCCTACGCCGTCGAGAAGGTCATCCGGCAAGGCGAGGTCGTGCTGGAATTCGCCATCTGTGTCGCGTGCCAGATGCTCATTCTTCGCGAGTTCTCGGAGGAGAGCATCGAACGTATCCGCGAATACACGGCAGGCACGTTCGACCCCACGGACGAGATCGACCGCATCCTCCAGGTACTGGGGCAAGAAGACCAGGACGGGCTTGGCACGTCGCCAAATCCTGCCCAGGATCCGGACCGCTGCCAGCGATGCGGCGCCCAGGACGAAGCCTACGCTGATGAACACAGCATCGGCGGTATCCTCATCGGCGATCGATTGATCGCCAACGTGAGCTCGCTCTGCGGCAAGTGCTCGGACGGGCTGGACGAGGTGCTCTCGCGGAAGACCCGCGAGGCCCACGACGACTTCATTGAACGGAACTTCCCGGGAGTACCCGCCGAGCTGGACCTGCCGGTGGGCGCTATCGGGCTCTGAGACAGGGGAAGACCCATCGCCAGACAACGCCGACGTCGAGGAGGCTCGTCCGCGCCCCAGGGACGTGGAAACGACGACCGTGGTTCAGCGACTCACGGTAGGGACGGAGGAATGCGCGGCGGCCATCGCGACCGCGGACGCGGGCGACCGAGCCACCGGCCTCCTCCTCCATCAACCGGCGCACGCATCGCCACGCGCGTCCTCATCGAGAACACGACGCTGGTCTCGTTCGATCCGCCTTCTGTGACCCACGGAGACGTGCTCATCGAGAACGGCGTGATCTCGAAAACGGGACGACGTCTCAACCCCCGCGGGGACGTCTATCGTGTGGATGCTCGCGAACGCGTCGTGATTCCGGGCCTCGTCAGCGCTTACACGAACATCGCTCTGGACCCGTTCCCGGGCCTCGCCAGGGCGTCAGACGACGACACCGACCGCGCGGGACGGCGGCGGGCCCGCGCGTCCTCACACGACGAAGCCTCGGTGATCTGCGCAACGTTCGGTGGCGCCCTGCGCGCCCTCCAGGCAGGAACGACATGCATCATCGACGCCCACGGGTCCCCCGGATTCGTCGACGGATCCACACAGCGCCTGCGTGAGGTCCT
>JABSRK010000175.1 GCA_013213915.1 Planctomycetota bacterium | reverse complement strand
CGTGGGAAGCGATTCCGCCGCCATCCAGCGGGAGGCGATGGTGATCCTCGACGGGAAGCCCGAGCCGGCCAAGGCTCCGGACCTGTGGGATGGCAAGGCCGCAGAACGGATCGCGGAGATCCTGATCGACCGCTATGGGAGGCGCTCATGAAGTGCCTGGTGACCGGCGGGGCCGGCTTCATTGGATCGAACCTGGTCCACGCCCTGGTCGGGCGCGGCGCCGATGTCGTCGTGCTCGACAACTTCTCCACCGGGGTTCGTGAGAACCTGGATGAGGTCACGGGCCGAATCAAGCTCATTGAGGGCGACCTGCGCGACAGGAGCGCGGTCACGGAGGCGGTGGACGGTGTCGAGGTGGTGTACCACCTGGGAGCCATGCCGTCGGTGCCACGCAGCGTCGAACAACCGTTGACGTCCTTCGAGGTCAACGCCATGGGCACGTTGCATGTCTTGCTGGCAGCGAAGGAGGCCAGCGTGCGTCGGGTGGTATTCGCCGCTTCGTCGAGCGCATACGGCGACACACCGACCCTCCCGAAGCACGAGGGTATGCCGCAGAGCCCGCTCTCTCCCTACGCCGCGGACAAGGTGCACGGAGAGAACCTCTGCAAGGTGTTCACGGCGAGCATGGGACTCGAGTGTGTCGGACTGCGTTACTTCAACGTGTTCGGCCCGCGGCAGCGACCGGATTCCGCCTACGCTGCCGTGATCCCGCGCTTCATGGAGGCCGTCGTTTCAGGCAGCCAGCCCGTCATCTACGGAGATGGGCTGCAGAGCCGTGACTTCACGTTTGTGCAGAACGTGATCGGAGCCAACCTGCTGGCGGCCGACGCGCCGGATGCGCCGGGGCACATTGTGAACATAGGTAACGGATCACGTACCACGCTCATTGAGTTGCTCAGCAAGATCTGCGAAGTCTGCGGCAAGGACACGACGCCGATCCACGAGGCCGCGCGTCTCGGCGATGTGAGAGACTCACAGGCCGACATATCCCTGGCCCGGCGGGTTCTGGGCTTCGAACCGACGGTGGACCTGTCGGCGGGGTTGCAGCTCACCGCCGACTGGTTCCGGACAGCAAGGCAAGCCACATGAAGGGTGTCATTCTCGCGGGAGGCCTCGGCACACGTCTCCATCCCCTGACCCGGGTGACCAACAAGCACCTGCTCCCGGTCTGGGACAAGCCGATGATCCACTACCCGATCCGATGTCTCGTCGCCGCGGGCATCGACGACATTCTTCTGGTGACCGGCGGTAACGCGGCCGGTGACTTCCTGAAGCTCCTCGGTAACGGCAAGGAGTTCGGGCTGAAGCACCTGAACTACACCTACCAGGAAGGCGAGGGTGGGATCGCAGAGGCCCTCGGCCTGGCCGAGCACTTCGCCGAAGGCGAGAAGATCTGCGTCGTCCTGGGCGACAACATCATCGAGCGCAATATCAGGAAGGCGGCCGACGATTTCCGTGCCAGTGACGGCGGGGCGAAGATCCTCTTGAAGGAGGTCCCCGATCCGGAACGCTTCGGCGTCGCAGAGCTTGACGGGGACCAGGTCGTCGCCATCGAAGAGAAGCCGGAGAACCCCAAGACCAACCTCGCGGTCATCGGCATCTACATGTACGACGCGAGGGTCTTCGAGATCATCCAGATCCTCGAGCCCTCCGGGCGTGGGGAACTCGAGATAACCGACGTGAACAACGCCTACATCAACGAGGGTCGCATGACCTACGAGATCCTCGATGGTTGGTGGACCGACGCTGGCACCTTCGATTCCCTTCACCGCGCCAGCACCCGGGTACACGACGGCGGCGCGAACCGGACCGACTAAGCGCCCGCGCTTGCTCGCGCGGCTACTTCTTTTTCGGGGGCTGCGTCGCGCGCTTGTAGATGATGGTCACGAGGGGCCCTCCGCCGCCCTTCGGTCCGATGGTGATCGTGAAGCTGCCGGGGTTCTCGAGGAGGAGCGACATGTCCGTCGCGGCCACGCCCGTCTTGCCGGTGGAGACTCCGGTAAGCTTCAATGTACGCCCGTCCGTGCTCGTTCCTGTCAGCGTCGTGAGGGCTGACGATCCAGCGTATGCCATGGCGGCTTCGAAGCGCTTGGAGTTGATGTTGTACCCGTAGAGGCTGACGCTACTGGCGTCGTTGCCGAGCACCTTCCCTTCCCGCTCTTCGAGGATGAACCGTCCGCCGAGGACCGGGCGGATGCGGGCCTTGCCGGTGGTCTCGATCGGCTTCCCCCCCGGACCCGACAGCCGGGTCGTCGTGAGCCAATCGCCGACCAGGACGTTCAGGTACTGGTGATAGACCGTGCTCTTGGGGGCCTCTTGAGGAGCTGGTTTGTCCGCGGCCGTGTCGGGAACGGAAATCCCGGTGAAGAACGCGACAGTCCCGACGATTGCCGGGAGGATCAGGGCGCGACAGTTCGAGAGGGTCATGGATGGGTCTCCGGGGAGGGGGGCGAAGAAGGGTACCCCATACGCTGCGCAGCGTCCGCGGATGGGTCCGAACGCAACTGGCCGCACGTTTTCTTGACGGTACGATGGGGCCGTCATGGAGGAGAAATCGATCCGCATCCAGGGGTCGACGCGCGAGTACACGATCTTCGTTGCGTCCGACGCCACGGGACTCACCGCCGAACGCGTCGTTCAGGCAGCGCTGGCCCAGTTCGAGCCGCACGTGGCCGGGATCGTCCGGTTCTCGCACGTCAGCTCCCAGGACGAGGTCCGGCACATCGTGGCCCGCGCGGCTCGTGAACGCGGCATCATCGTTCACACCCTGGTGGTGAGCGAGCTGCGAGAGGTGCTCCACGAAGAGGGGCGGCACTATCAGATCGACACGATCGACCTCATGGGGCCGTTGTTGAAGCGCCTCTCCGGCAAGTTCAACGTCGCCCCGACCGCGCAGCCCGGTCTCTTCCGACAACTCGACGAGGAGTACTACAAGCGTATCGAAGCGGTGGACTACACCGTCAAGCACGACGACGGTTTGCGTCCCGAGGACCTTGGGAGTGCGGATATCGTCATCGTCGGGGTTTCACGAACCTGCAAGACGCCGCTGTCGATATTTCTCGCCTACCGCGGCTGGCGTGTCGCCAACGTGCCGATCGTCGTCGGCATCGAGGCGCCGTCCGAACTCGCCAAGGTGCCGCGCGATCGCATCGTCGCCCTCACCATGGATCCTGATCAGCTGGTGAAGGTCCGCACCGCGCGGCTCCGTCGACTCGGGCACCAGGTCGGCCGGGGCTACAACGACCATGAGCGCATCCACCAGGAGTTGCTCGAGGCGAAACGCCTTTACGTCCGCAACCGCTGGCCGATCGTGAACGTGACCAACAAGTCGGTGGAGGAGACCGCGACCGAGGTCATTGCGATGGTGCGCCGCCAGCGCCAGAAGCAGGGGTAGGGGGCTGTTACTGCGGGGCGGCGTGGCTTGATGGTGGTTTGTCTACGCGCCGGCCGCGGCCGAATTTTCGGCCGGACCGGCTGATTCATTTCCCGCCGGACTCGCCTGCTTGTCGGCTATGGCCTGCTGAGCCGCAGCGAGGCGCGCGACGGGGATGCGGTAAGGAGAGCACGAGACATAGTTGAGCCCCGTCTGGATGCAGAACTTGACGGACGAGGGCTCGCCGCCATGCTCACCGCAGATGCCAATTTTCAGGTCCTTGCGCGTGCTGCGCCCGAGGCGCGTGCCCATCTCCACGAGCTTCCCTACGCCCCTCTGGTCGAGGACCTGGAACGGGTCCGACTTGAACCAGCGGTTCTGCAGGTACTGAGGTAGGAACGTCCCGCTATCGTCCCGGCTCAGGCCGAAGGTCGTTTGCGTGAGGTCGTTCGTGCCGAAGGAGAAGAACTCCGCGACCTCAGCGATCTCGTCTGCGAGCAGCGCCGCGCGCGGGAGTTCGATCATGGTGCCGACCGTGTAATCGACGGTCGCGCCGCGCTCCTCCATGATGGCAGCGGCGGCCTCGCGGACGACGTTCACCTGCTCGCGCAGTTCGGCGACGTCGGATACCAGCGGGATCATGATCTCCGGGAGGACCGTGGCGCCCTCGGCCTTCGCTGCCAGCGCGGCCTTGATGATGGCGCGCGCCTGCATGCGCGTGATTTCGGGGTAGAGCAGGCCCAGTCGGCAGCCGCGGAAGCCGAGCATGGGGTTGGCCTCGCGGAGCGCCGTGATGCGCGCTCTCAGAGCCGAGAACGCGACCCCGACCTCCGTGGCCAGGGACTCGATTTCCGCGTCCTCGTGCGGGAGGAACTCGTGTAGTGGCGGATCGAGGGTTCGGATCGTGACGGGGTTGCCGTCCATGGCCTTGAAGATCTCGAGGAAGTCGTTCTCCTGAAGCGGCTCGAGCTTGGCGAGCGCCCGCTCCCGCTCCTCGAGCGTCTCCGCCACGATCATCTGTCGCATTGCCTTGATGCGATCGCCTTCGAAGAACATGTGCTCGGTGCGGCAGAGCCCGATGCCCTCGGCGCCGAACTTCAGGGCCGTGCGCGCTCCCTCAGGGTCGTCGCAGTTGGCGCGGACCTGTGTCGTGCGAGCGGCGTCGGCCCATTCCATGAGGGTCTGGAACTCGTCCTTGAGCTCGGGCTCGAGCGTCGGAACCTTGCCGTCGTACACCGCGCCGGACGAGCCGTCGATCGTGAGCCAGTCTCCCTTGTTGAAGGTGCGTTCGCCGATTGAGACGGTCTCGGCACCGTAGTCGACGCGGATGTCGGCGGCTCCGCAGACACACGACTTGCCCATTCCCCGTGCGACAACAGCCGCGTGGGACGTCATGCCGCCTCGGGATGTGAGGATGCCCGCTGCTGCGACCATGCCGTGGAAGTCCTCGGGGGCCGTCTCGGTACGGACGAGCAGGACCTGACGCCCGGCGCGCGCCGCATCCTCGGCGTCGTCCGGATCGAGGCAGATCTCGCCGGACGCTGCTCCTGGGCTCGCCGGGAGGCCCTTGGCCAGCTTGGCCAACGCCGCTTGTGGATCGATCATCGGGTGGAGGAGTTGGTCGAGGGACTCGGCGTCGACGCGGCTGACCGCCTCCTCCTTCGTGATACGGCCTTCAGCGACCATGTCGACGGCGATGCGAACGGCGGCGCCCCCGGTGCGTTTGCCGACGCGCGTCTGCAACATGTAGAGCTTGCCGCGCTCGATGGTGAATTCCATGTCCTGCATGTCGCTGAAGCGTGCTTCCAGCTTCTCTGCGATCCCCGCAAACTCGTCGTAGATGACCGGCATCTGCTCCTGGAGCGCCTTGATCGGCTCAGGTGTGCGGATGCCTGCGACCACGTCTTCGCCCTGCGCGTTCAGGAGGAACTCGCCGAACAGACCGGATGCTCCCGTTGCCGGGTTGCGTGTGAAGGCGACCCCCGTGCCGCTGTCTTCTCCCATGTTGCCGAACACCATGGTCTGGACATTCACGGCCGTGCCGAGATCGTCTGAGATGGAGTTGACACGACGGTAGTCACGCGCGCGGCGCCCGTTCCAGCTCTTGAACACGGCGGTGATGGCGAGTCGGAGCTGCTCGTACGGGTCCTCCGGGAACTCCTGGCCCGTCTCTGCCTTGACGATCTCGCGATAGCGCTCGGCGACGTGTGCGAGCTGCTCGGCAGTAAGTTCGGTCTCCTCGGCGACGTCGGCGCTCGCGCATGCGTCCATCAGCGCGTCCTCGAACAGCTCGGACGGTACGCCCATGACGATCTTGGCGTATAGCTGGATGAGGCGTCGCAGCGAGTCCATTGCGAAGCGCGGGTTACCGGTGAGGTCGCCGAGCCCGACAGCGGTCTCCTTGTTCAGACCGAGATTGAGAACCGTGTCCATCATCCCGGGCATGGAGAACTTGGCACCCGAACGCACCGAAACGAGCAGGGGGTTGTCGGTGCTCCCCAACCGCTTCTCGCCTTCAATGGCCTTCATGGCGGCGAGGACCTGGTCCCACAGTCCATCGGGGAGGGCGTTTTCCTGGCCCAGATAGGCGTTGCAGGCCTCGGTGGTGATCGTGAATCCCGCTGGAATGGGCAGGCCGAGATGGGTCATCTCGGCGAGGTTCGCGCCCTTTCCCCCCAGCAGGTCCTTCCATCCAGATTGGCCTTCTTCGAACCCATACACCCACTTGCGACTCATCTGGTCCTCCCTGGGCTCCGGATGGTTCGGCCAATAAGTGACCTTTCCACACCCTGGAGCGCCCCCCAATGTCTCAAACTTCCGGTCGAGGGCCAACTTGTGGACTTGGCTTAAAACCGGACCCCAGCGTGTCAGCATGGAGACATGGCTCAGATCCTGCTGTGTGGCGCCCGGGGCATGCTGGGGCGGCGCCTCCATGAACTCCTGGCGTCGGGCCACCGCGTGGTGGCTACGGAGCTGTTCGAGCAGCCCGGAATCCGCGCCCTGGACATCACCGACGCCAAGAGCGTGGAGGCGATGGTGGAGGAGTTGAGGCCCGACTGGATCGTGAACGCGGCGGCGTACACGGCGGTCGACGGGGCCGAGAGCGATGCTGCGAGCGCGCATGCGGTCAACGTTGACGGTCCCCAGAACCTCGCCCGGGCCCTCGCCCCGACGGGCGGACGGCTGCTCCACGTCAGCACCGACTTCGTGTTCCGGGGCGACAAGGAGGAGCCATACGTGGAGGACGATCCGACCGGCGCCGTCGGCGTGTACGCGAAGAGCAAGGAGGAGGGGGAACGCCGTGTCCGCCAGGTCTTGCCCGAGTCCCACGCCATCGTTCGGATCGCCTGGCTCTACGGTGAGGACGGAGGCAACTTCGTCCAGACCATGCTGCGGCTTGCTGGGGAGCGAGAACGGCTCGGGGTCGTCGACGATCAGCGCGGGACGCCTACCTACACGCGGGATGCTGCAGCCGCCATGTTGAAGATCATGGACGCGGGCATCCTGGGTACTGTCCACGCCGCCAACCAGGGAACGACCACGTGGTGCGGCCTCGCCCGTGAGGCGCTGCGGCTCGCCGGTTCGACGACGACCGTGGAGGCCATCAGGACGGAAGACTACCCGACGGCCGCGCCTCGACCGAAGAACTCAGCGTTGAGAAATCAGGTGCTCGAGCGCACCATTGGCGATCACATGCGGCCCTGGCAGGAGGCGCTCGCCGCCTATATCTCATGAAGACCCTACTCGTCACAGGTGGTGCCGGCTTTATTGGCAGCAACTACGTTCGTCACGTCCTCGCGACGACCGACGACGTGCGCGTCGTGAACCTCGATGTCCTGACCTATGCGGGAAACCTTGAGAACCTGCAGGGGCTCGAGGGAGATCCCCGTTACCGATTCGTGCGTGCGGACATCGCGGATCGCGAGGCGGTGGAGGCGGCTGTCGCCGACGAGGCCGTCGATGAGGTTGTTCACTTCGCGGCCGAGTCCCACGTCGATCGCTCGATCGAGGATGCGTCGGCGTTCCTCCGGACCAACGTCCTCGGCACACAGGTGCTCATCGATTTTTCCCGGGCACATGACGTTGGGCGCTTTGTCCACGTATCGACGGACGAGGTCTACGGGCAGCTCGGGCCTGAGGACCCCGCGTTCACTGAAGACACGCCGATCCAGCCCAACAGCCCGTATTCGGCGTCCAAGGCCGCGAGCGATTTGCTCGTGCGCGCGGCTTTCCATACCCACGGGTTCCCGGGACTGATCACGC
>JABSRK010000174.1:2906-7730 GCA_013213915.1 Planctomycetota bacterium | reverse complement strand
CGCGATCATAGACCCCGTCTCCGGGCAGCTCTCCGATCTCGTGTGCCGCGACATGTTCGTCCCCGTGCTCGAAGAGACGCCTCCGAGCGCGGCTCAACACAACAGCCGGATCTGGAGCGCGAAACCCCCAGGATGGCTCGCTGACCAGAGCGGCTACGGCATCGGCCCAACCATGAGTGCGATCTGGACCGGCACCCTGTTCGAGCTCACCGAGAACCCTGACGCCGAGGTGTTCGCGACAGAAGGCATCGTACGCCTGGCCATCCAGCTCCAGGCGCCGACGCCGCAGGTCGCGAAGGAGTTCATGAACAACCACATGTTCAGCGACGCGCTGTCGCTCGGGATGTTCCTGGACGCACAGGTTGCCTGCATCATCGATTCCAACAGCGCCACCGCTCCCGGGACGACGGACCTCAACGCGCCCGGGCTCGGATTGCCCAACCTCCCTACGGTGACGTTCACCAACCCGATCACGGTGAGCATCGCCATCGTCGCACCGGCGACCGGCGGCGCTCCAGGGGCGGGGTCAATGGCCCAGGGGCATCACTACCGCTGGCGTCTCCGCGGCATCTACCCGGACACCACGTTCTATTTCGCAGGGCCCCTCAGCTCGACGGTTGGGGCGCCCGTGCAATGGGAAGGCAGCCCGCGAAACTCCTTGCTCTTCGGTCTGACGGTCCCGAGCACGGCGCAGTCTGGCGACATCCTCGTGAGCGGACCGTTCATGTCGCTCTCCACCTTGTGGTCGAGCGTCACCGTGGGCCCGCCATTCCAGTAGCGGGGCTCTCTACTTGAGCTGCGCGGCGGCGCTGTCGCGGACCCGGGCGAAGTAGACGAATCGCGCCGGATCAGCCAACGCCGCCTCGAGGCGCTCATCATCCTCGGCGAACTGCAGAACGTCGTCGAGATCCTGCACCGATCCGCCATATTGCCCCACGACGAAACGCAGGACCCCGCGGAGATACAGCGCGCGAAACAACTCGGTTCGCGACGACGCGCGCTGACCGCGGAAGCCTCGATCCAGGATTCGGTCCAGGTGTGGCAGTGCTTCACCTGCAAGCACCGGGTCGTCGTCGGCCACGAGGAACGCGAGGAACGCCAGATCAAGCACCGGGCGGGCGCTCGACGGAGCCGCTGACAAGGCGTCCCGCAACCACCGCAGACGGTCCTCCGACCTTCCCAGCCTGCCGGCGACCCGCGCCCGCACGTACAACACATCGGACCGTGCGAGCGAGTCCAGCGTCTGCTCGAGCCGCCGCTCGGCCTCGCTGTCCAGCGCCATCAGCGCACCGCGTTGCTCGCGCGACAGGGGCGACAGCTCATCAGCCATGGACGAATGCGTCTGCAGGCGCACAAGCAAGGAGACCGCGTGGGCGCGCTCCTGCCTCCAGCGCTTCCGAGGGGGAGCCGCGGCTGTCTCCAGAAGGGCGACCGCCGCGTCTGGATCGACCGCGAGGACGTGGTTCGCCATCAGCATCAGCAGATCCCAACTCTTCGGATAACGTTCGAATGCGCGCTCGAGCAGCGCCGACGCTTCGGCGATTCGATCCAGCCGGGAGAGCATCGTGTAGGCGACGGCTATCTCTCTCGGCATCCACATCGACTCGTCGGGACTCCTCGATCGATACTGCTCGTAGATGCGAAGCGCCGCATCGAGATCACCGAGGACGACGTTCTGGCGGATGAGGTTGCGCAACAACGACGCGCGCAACTCGCCGTCACCGCGGTCCAGGCTCTCGAACCCCACCTTGGCGGCGAGGGCCTGCTCGTCGTCGACGGCCAGCCACGCCGCTCGCGCGTAGAGCACCCGCTCGTCACCTCGCCCGCCCGGAAGCTGTTGCGCACGTTCGAGCTCCGCGAGTTGCTCGGCACGCGATCGGTCGGCCTCGCGAAGAGCGATATATGTGAACACGTGCTCTCGCACTCCGTGATCCCCGGGTGCCGGGAGGTCAGTGGGCGCACGGCCCTCCGCGAGCGCCCTGAGCGCGGCGACGTCACGGCCACTCATCCCTTCGAGCAGCCCGAGAGCGCGGCGTCTATCGCCTCCACCATCGCGGATGACCACGACAGCCTGTGCCAGGCGCCACGTTTGCGCGCGCTGGACGTCGCGATCGTCCCAGCCGCCCATGTCATCGAGCACGGCGACCAACCGGTCGGTCACGGCACCTAGAATGCCCTCGTCCTGCGCTTCTCTGCCTTCGATGATGCGATCGACGATCTCCTCGAGTATGCGCGCGGCAGCGATACGTCTCTCCAGGTGTGTGACCTCAGCGCTGTCCGAACGCTCACCGCGCAAGACCGAAGCCACCTGCGTCGCCAGGTCGAGACGATCAGCCGCCAGGTAGCCATCCGCCTCTTCCAGATGATCCTCGAAGCGGTTCGCCGCGTTGATGCGGTCGACGGTCACCACAATCCCCAGAGCGAAGATCACCGCGAGAGCGACGCCGGCGAGGACCGAAGCCGTCTTGTGGCGTCGGACCGTCTTGATGACACGCGTGAGCGGTCCCGCAGGGCGCGAGACGATCGGCATCCCCTGCAAGTAGCGTTCGAGATCGTCGGCGAGGGCGCCCGCGGTGGCAAAGCGCCGCTCCCGGTCCTTGTCCATCGCGCGAAGGATGATCGTCTGAAGGTCACGCTCGGCTGAAGCCAGATCCGGCGGCGGCGGGTCCTTGAAGAATATCTCACGGATCATGACCTCGGGGTCGTCGCCGACGAACGGGCAGCGTCCGGACGCTGCCTCGTACAAGGTTGCGCCGAGTGAGTAGATGTCCGTGCGTCCGTCGAGGGTCGATGTGGATACTCCCGCGCGCAATTGCTCGGGCGACATGTACGGCAACGTTCCAGGCACGGTGCCCCGTCGCGTGACTGTCACATCCGACCTGGCCCGTGCGAGGCCGAAATCCAGGATGTAGGGGATACGCCCGTCCAGCATGATGTTGCCCGGCTTCACGTCGCGGTGGATGATCCCGGACTCGTGCGCCTCGTGCAGGCCGCGTGCGATCGCGATGCCGATGCGAGCGACCTCACGCGGCTCCAACGGCTCGCCAGTCTGGTCGAGCGCCGGACCAGACAACCACTTCATCGCGAGGTAGGCGTAGCCATGCTCCTCGCCGACGGCGTAGACCGGAACGATGTTGGGGTGGTCGAGCCCCGCGGCTATCTCCGCTTCGCGACGAAAGCGCGTCAGCGAACTCTGAGCCTCTGCAGCAGATGCGCTTAGCACCTTGAGCGCGACGAGACGACCCAGGGACTCCTGTCGCGCGAGATACACCTGGCCCATCCCACCAGCGCCGAGGAACGAGATGATCTTGAAGTCGCCGAGCTGCTTGGTGTCGAGGGCGCGCTCTTCGCCTCGTGGCGGCGCCAGGACGTCGAGCGCGTCAACGACATCTGATTCCTGCTCGACGAGCCGTCGCACGACCGGCACGAGGTCCGGATCAGATGCGCAGACCTCTTCGACGGTCGGCTGGTCGCCGGACTCGACCCTGGCGAACCACACCTCCAGAAGCCCCTGCAGGCGTTCATTGTCCGAGGTGTCGAGAAAGTCCATCAACCCGACTCGTTGCGGACCCGATCGAGCTCGAGGGCGAGCGCCGCCCGCGCCCGAGAGAGCAGCATGCGCGTGGCCGCCTCGCTCCGCCCGAGGAGTTCACCGACCTCCTTGTGGCTGCGCCCCTCGACCATGCGCAGGATGATCACCTGTCGATAGTCTTCTACGAGGCCTTCCAGCGCCCGTGACACCAGGACGAGGTCCTCGGCACGGACGGCCTCGACGCTCGGCGTGGCCGTCGGCGTCCTGACGTCCTCTGCCTCGTTCAGAGGTCGCGTCGGCCCCTCAGGATCGCGGCGCTTCCGCGCCTGGAAGTACTTCCCCTTGTCCCGGATGTTGTTCTCCATGATCCGGGCTATCCACGCCACAAACGCCTCCTCGTCATCGCCCTCGAACCGCTCCACGCTCTTCACCACGTCGAGGTACGTGCTCTGCAAGACATCCGACGTCCGCACCTTCGCCCGCAGGCCGGGACCCATGCGGCCCTCGGCGAGGCGCCGAAGACGATCCTGCACGGTCTCGAGCAAGCGATCGAGGGCACGCCGATCACCCCCACGAGCCCGCTCCAGGTTCTTCTTGATGTTCTCCTCGCTCATCTGAAGCTCATCCTACGGGGCAGGCGTCAGGTCACGAGCAACGACAGGTCGTCCAGCAACGCGGGGTAATCGGAGTAGCGCTCTTCCGGTGCCTTCGCCAGCAGACGATCCACCAGGATCTGCAAGCCGTCGCTTACCCCCTCACGCATGGTCGCCATATGCGGGACCGTCATCTCGGCGTGCCCTTCACGAAACGCAGCGACCGAACCGCCACGGAACGGGAGATGGCCCGTCGACATCTGAAACACGCTCACGCCGAGACTGTACATGTCGCTGTGGACCGTCGGGTGTCCCCCCTCGCGAAATCGCTCGGGCGCCGCATACGCAGCGGTCCCACGACGCTCCTCCTCCACTGCACGGTTCTTCGACGGCTGCCGTTTCAGGTCGACCTGCGCGAGGCCGAAATCGCAGAGCTTCACGGCACCGTTGAAGAGCAGGAAGTTGCCGGGCTTGACGTCCCCGTGCACGATACCGGCCTGCTGGTACGCCCCGTTCAGCGCTTTGCACGCGCCCCAGGCGATACGCGCCGCGTCGGGCCACGGCAAGAACCCCTTCTCACGCATGCTCTCACGCGCCGACGGCCCCCTCACGAGTTCCATCACGAGGTAGTGCAGGTCCTCCTCGCGGCCACGCCCGTAGACCTGCACTATGCCGTCATGCTGCAGCGACGTCAGCATG